>CATPAW010000026.1 GCA_955652255.1 uncultured Chthoniobacterales bacterium
CCCAAACCATTTTTCTGGGTGCGGCGGGGAACGTTACCGTTTTGGGCGCCTCAACGGTCACCAACACTGGCCCGACGGTCGTTGTCGGAAATCTGGCGCTGAGTCCTGGGAGCTCCGTTACTGGATTCCCGCCCGGAGTGGTGGTCAACGGGACCATTCACATCAATGACGCGCTGGCCAATCAGGCTCATGCCGATGCTGTTACGGCTTACAACCAACTGTTCGCCGAGAATAACCCTGTGACGAATACCAACTTAACGGGAATAAATTTAGGCGGTTTGACGCTCATGCCCGGGATCTATCATTTCGATACCTCCGCTCAATTAACCGGAACGCTCAAGCTGGACACCGGAGGGAACCCCAATGCCGCCTTCCATTTCCTGATCGGCTCCACCCTGACCACGGCCTCCGGCTCCATGGTCACGTTGCTTAACGGCGGTTCGACTAACGTATTCTGGCAGGTCGGCAGTTCAGCCACCATCGGCACCGGCACCAAGTTTTTCGGAAATATCATTGCCTTAGCCAGCATCACCTTAACCACCGGGGCCACTCTCGATGGGAAAGCCCTGGCGCTTACCGGAGCCGTCACGATGGACAGCAATTTGGTCAATGGCTCGGGCGTCACGATTCCGGGTCAACCGGTTGTGATTGCACGCTTGATCGCACCGGAAGAGCTGGCCTCGATTTTCGAGATCAAGTTTGCTCTCGACACCCTGGACGGGACCAACTTGATACAGCGCATGGATGACATTCGCGCAGGCTCAAACGGTTTTTGCGCGGCCGGATATGCGCCCAAGGTGACCACCCAAGGCTATAGCAAGGGCTTGGATGGCAAGGCTGTGCTGGACAAGAATCCAGAGCCGGCTTTTGTTCCGGCGCCCGAGAACCGCTGGGGAATATTTGTCACTGGCAAAGGTGAATACGTGAATGTCGGCAACGAGGATGACAATGCCCACGGCTATCAAATCGTAGACGGTGGCGTGATCCTGGGCGTCGATTACCGACTGTTGCAGAATTTCGCCGTCGGCATTTACGGCGGATACGAGACCGCCCGGGCCGATTTGGTTGATAACGGACGCTTAACGATGGATGGGGGCACCGGTGGTGCATTTGCCACCTATTTCTGCGGCAATTTCTATGTCGATGTTGCTGGCGGTGGCGGTTGGAATAGTTATGACACGCGGCGCACCGCGCTGTTGGGTGATGCACGCGGCAGCACCGATGGCTTTGAAGTCAACGCCCTCGGCGCCATCGGCTACGATTGGAGATTTGGTTGTCTGAACATAGGGCCAACAGCGTCCGTCCGATATACGAACGTCCACATCAATCAGTTCACCGAGACGGGCTCATTCGTTCCGTTAGAGATACAAGATCAGAGCGAGGACTCGCTTCGCACCACGGCGGGGGTAAGGGCCAGCTACGACATCAAACCGGGGCACACAGGTGTGATTTTCAGGCCGGAGGTGCGCGCCGAGTGGCTGCACGAATATAACGATCAAGCTTTTCCGATCGATGCGCGCCTGGCTTCCGGGATCGGACCTGTTTTGACGGCATTCGGACCGACTGTCGGCCGCGATGCCGCGCTGATCAGGGCGGGCGTCCGCGCGCAACTGAGCGCGACCTTCGCGATGTATGTTTACTACGACGGAGTGCTCGGCCGTGACAATTACAACAGCAACGGAGGGAGCGGCGGTTTCTCGCTCAGCTTCTAAGTAATCGACATTTTTCTAATTTCGTTGCGAACTGATCGACTGAGAGGTTGATCCTGGAAGGCTCTTCAAGGAAATAAACCCATTCGAAATCGGGCGTGTCCCATAATGCTTCGGAAATCTGCACACTTCTCCGGACTTCTAAGACTTGTGCCATCCAATTGTACTGATTTTGTCGGAGACCCGCTTCGGACGTATAGAACAAGCAAAGATCGCCGGGTTCCATCGTCTGCAACGTAGTGTCGTTGCGCGGTCCAGATCTGGTGCCCCATGCGTGCAGGAAATTTTCACTGCTCAAACCAGCGTTTCGCCTCCTCGCTTCCGATATCGGTTGCGAGAGCGTTTTAGGGAGATTCGAGGTAGCAGGAGCATCTGAGGCGGGAACAAGCCAGAGTTTCATCTGAGTAGAGCAGTTTAGCGGCGGTGCCGCTGGTCGTCAGCGGTTAAATCGCCACCATCGCTGACCCAGTAGGTCAGATCGGCCTGGGTGTTATTTAGCCCCTGTCCGACCCCGTTCTTGTCTCTGTCGCTGATCAGCCATTACTTGGGCATAACGTCGACAACATCAGCCGAAGGCAAACAAACGCGAGCCTACCGTCAGGCATGGCGGCCCGTTCCCCAGGATTATGGCAATACAAAGCGCCACGTGATCGTTGAGGTCACACCGCGAATTCGTAAGCAGATGGCCGCACAAGGCAAAGATTGGAGCACGCCAACGCTTCACAACACGTTACCCGGCCATCTTGTGAGGTTTACAGGATGGATGTTCTACGACACTGAACATCGGCCGCAATGTTTGAACACCGCTCCGAACAACCCGAATGATTGGCGCGCCACAGCATGGGAGATTCACCCGGTCACGAAAATCGAGATATTGAAGTGATCGAAGTGTGCGTGCGCTGCACATACTCTCGACATTCGCACCCCCATCGCGGTCTTTACGAGGCAAACCGACCGCGTTTGGACATCCTGCAGCCGAAAAGACTTTGCAACAGGCTTTCGAGCCGGCGGCGGGACGGAGTCTTAATAGAGAGTAGAGAGGCGATTCCGGCTAACACGCGGAACTTGAGCATGAACTCCGTTTTGAAACGCCGCTGCACACCCATTGTATAGCCATTGCAGTCGTTAGTTCCTTTCGACGATTCCTAGCTCCGTTCATATATGATATCGTGGAGACCCGATGGCACCTCGATTTAGACCCAAAAATTCAAAGCCGCTTAAACCTGGCCCCCGAAAGAAAGATCTCGCCCCGGGGCGACGAAAACCACGACTTTCACGTCACAAAACGAGGAGCACATGGTTCCAAGGGAACAGCGCGTGGCCCGTCCGGGAAGCCCCTGTCGACGTGCTCGTGCGAGAGCGGGATCGCGTTAAGAAAACCCTGGCGGCTGCCGCAAAACGTGTGCAGTGGGAGTGTGTTGGGCCGACTAATATTGGTGGACGGATGACGAGCATTGTATGCCATCCTGAGAAGCCCGACTGTATCTGGGCCGGCGCAGCGGCGGGTGGCGTCTGGCAAAGCAAGGATGCGGGTCGAACGTGGCGCGCGCTTTGGAGCGACCATGACACCTTGAACATCGGATCGCTCGCGATTGATCCAAAGAATCCCGCAGTGATTTATTGCGGCACGGGCGAAGCGAACTTGTCGATCGATTCGTATGCCGGTGTGGGAATTTATCGGACGGACAACGGTGGCGAGACTTGGAAGTTGCTAGCCTCATCATCTGAGACAGGCGTGCCGACGCGAATCGGGGTCATTGCAATCGACCCCTTCGATTCCAAGCATTTGCGGATCGGCGGCATCGGCGCCAACGAATCGAGTCCACGACCGGAAGATTTTGGTGGAATGTTTGTCTCGCACGACGGCGGCGTGAGCTGGCAGCGAGAAACTTTCATTTCGAAGAGTAACTACTGGTGTCATGCGATCGTTTTTCATCCCACCAAGCGCGACACGCTCTTCGCGACCTGTACCGAGCAAGGGGCGAAAAGCGGCATATGGCGTTCAGACAATCGGGGCGAGAACTGGTCCCAGTTAACGAAAGGTCTCCCTGATCCGGAGAGTTTCGGTCGTACAAGTCTGGCAATCAGCTCGGCAAATCCTGAGGTGATCTTTGCATTTGCGGAAGATGCGCACAGCAGTCGGAGCGATTTGTTATTGGGTGTTTTTCGCAGCGACAATGGAGGTAAGACCTGGAAACAAATCGGCGGAAAACATTTCGCTCAGGAAGGACAGATTTCTTACGGAAATACCATTGCGATCCATCCAAAAAATGCCGATCACGTTCTTTGCGGCGGGGTTGACTTGCATCTAACCACCAACGGGGGAAAGACATGGACAAAGGTGACACGCGGCGAGGCGAAGCCGGGGAAATCTAATTATGCTCATTCGGATCACCATCATCTGTTGATGCCGCCAGCAGCACCGGGGCGTGTCTATGATCCGAATGACGGTGGCCTGGACGTCAGCGAAGATGGAGGTGTGACCTGGTCGAATCGCAGCAAAGGTTTGGCAATCACAATGTATTACGACATGGACGTAGCGCAGAGTGACGGCCGTCATTTTGGCGGCGGCGCTCAAGACAACGGGACTCTTGTCACTACTGACGACCGGAGCGACACCCATTTCGAGATCCTCGGCGGTGATGGTGGTTGGATGATCTACGATCCGGCCGACGCCGGACACATTTACGCTTCCTATTATCACATGAACATTTGGCGTTGGTGCAACGGCCGACGGGGCGACGTATCACCGCCAGCTTCCCAAAAAGAAAAAAATTCAGTGTGGATGGTGTACGTCGCTATGGATCCACACAATCGAAAGACCGTTTTCACGGGATCAAAGCGGGTCTGGAGAACGAAAAACGAGGGGAAGAATTGGACCGCGGTGTCGCCTGTGCTCGACGACAGCCCCGTCTCGGCGATCGAAATTGCGCCGGCCGACTCCGATCGGATTTATGTCGGAACGGAAAACGGGGGGGTTTTTCGGAGTCTCGATGGCGGGAGAACCTGGAGCGCAAACTTGTCGGGCGCGACGCTCCCTGGCCACGCGATCACTCGGATCGACTCCACGGCAAAGCTTGGCGAAGACTGTATTTTGCTAACCGTGGCCAACTTTGGGCACCCTCATGTATTCCGGTCGCAAGATGCCGGTAAGACATGGGAAGATATAGATAACGGCCAGCTTCCTGACGTTCCCCATCACGCGGTGGTGATTCGTCCTGATGCGCCCGAGACAATCTATGTTGGAAATGACGCAGGAGTCTTTCTTTCGCCCGACTCTGGCAGGACTTGGATGAACATGACCGCAAACTTGCCGAACGTTATGGTCGTTGACTTGGTTCTTCATGAAAAAGACGCAACGCTTAGCGCGGCAACTTATGGCAGAAGCTTGTGGCGAACGCGCATCGACTGAACAGCAATGTTTTCCATGGAGAGACCGAATGCCACGCTAAATCCATTCTTGACTTTGCAAGGCTGTTCCTAACGAATGAATCGGTACTACGGAGGTAATTATGCCACGCGCAAAGAAATCGAAATCCAAAAACAAAAAGAAAGCAAAAAAACGGCGATCGACGGCACGACCAAAACGCTCGACCGGTCCTAGGGACTGAAGTTTTCAACGCAACGTTTGCGGCGCGTTTCAGCTCAGGGGCGAGCTGAACAAACGCTAGCCCAATTTGTTGTTCGCTTCGTCGCAGCTACGCGCGCGCTTCGCTCGCATTGCACCATGAGAATGCTGCGAGCAGCTATTTGCGGCGACATTTGCTCTCGACGCCCGGCGTATAGATTGGCACCATAGTTCGGCAATTCTACGCCATGAAGTAGATGTCTGCTGAGCTTCAACCAAATGCCGAACTCGAAATCGCTCACGTCTTGTTCATAGACGTGGTCGGCTTTTCGAGATTATTGATCAACGAGCAGAGCGCGCTTTTAGCTGAGCTCAATCAGCTGGTTCGAACGACGCCTCATTTCTGCGCTGCCGAAGCGGCAGACAAACTAATCCGCATCCCAGTCGGCGACGGGATGGCACTCGTATTTTTCAGTAGCCCAGAAGCTCCAGTGCAATGCGCATTGGAAATTTGCAAGGCTCTACAAGAGCATGCGCATATTCACGTGCGCATGGGGATTCACAGCGGTCCGGTGGATCCGGTCACGGACGTCAATGACAGGTCGAATGTCGCTGGCGCGGGAATGAACGTCGCTCAGCGAATCATGGATTGCGCAGACGCCGGGCACATTCTTGTTTCCAAGCGGGTTGCGGAGGACCTGGCTCATTA
>CATPAW010000027.1 GCA_955652255.1 uncultured Chthoniobacterales bacterium
GCCTGATGATTTGTCACGGTTGGTATCCGTCGCTCGAACCGCAGAAGACTCCGGCGAGCTTATCGCGACCGGTGATTACCGATCTTCTTCGAAGTGAGTTTGGCTTCGACGGATTGATTATGACCGACGACCTCGACATGGGTGCGATTTTAAATGGATATAGCCTCGAGCAAACAATTCGCCTCGCGATCGGGGCTGGAAACGATCTGGTCATGATTTGCCACCGGATTCCGGAAATCGAAAACGTCCAACGGATACTTGGCACGTTGCCGCGCGACCAAATTGATCGCGCGCTTGCGAGCATTGCCCATTTCAAGAAAAAGATGTCGCCTCCGACGAATTTTTCCGAAGCCGCTTTTCGCAAGATCGACAATGAGATCTGGGAATTGCGGGTCGCGACTCTGGGCGAAGAACGCGCCAAGCAATGGAGCACCGAAGACGGCAAACGGTCGCCGGTTGAGATTTACTGAGTTACGACATCAAATTTACGTGCCCAGTCTGCGGTTTTCCAGATCTTGAGGAGAAACCACGTGGCGAAAGTACGGCAGGTTCTTACGAAATCTGCCCGAGTTGCGGCTTTCAATTCGGTGTGAGTGATGATGATCGCGGCATTAGCTTCGAAGAGTGGCGCAAGAATTGGATCGCACACGGCATGCCTTGGAATTCTGTCAACTACCCGCCGGCTAATTGGGATCCGCGCAATCAGCTTCGTTCTATCAGGGTCTCGATCTGAGAAGACGAAACGATGACGATTTGACTAGCGATCAGCCCACCGGATTGAAACGACACCGTCTTGACCCGTTCGGCAGTTCCAACCTATTCTCCGCTCGCGTCGATCGGCCCACACTCTAGCGAACATGCGTAAAGAACTTACTCTTCGCGGTCTTATCATAGGCATCTTCATCACCTTGGTTTTCACCGCGGCCAATGTCTATTTCGGTCTCAAGGCTGGGCTCACGTTTTCGACATCAATTCCGGCGGCGGTCATCTCAATGGCAATCCTGCGCGGCTTCCGCGATGCCACGGTGCAGGAAAACAATATCGTTCAGACAGTCGCTTCGGCCGCGGGCACGCTCTCGTCGATCATTTTCGTGCTGCCGGGTTTGATCATGATCGGGTATTGGACCGAGTTCCCTTTCTGGACTTCGTTCTGGATTTGCGCGCTCGGCGGAATTCTCGGTGTGATGTATTCAATCCCGCTGCGACGCGCATTGGTGACGCAATCCGACCTGCCGTACCCAGAAGGGGTGGCGTGCGCCGAAGTGCTTAAGGTCGGCAGCAGCGGTGGCTCCGAGCACGCTTCTGAGGTCGAACACGGCCGCGCGGGTCTGCTTGCCGTTTTGTGGGGATCGATCGTTGCAGCGGTGTTTGCCGTGATCGTTGGTACGCAAATTTTCGCGGCCGACGTGGCCCAAACTTTTCGGATCGGCAGGCGCGGCGCAGTGAGCGGTTATGATTTCTCTCTTTCGTTCGCGCTTTTGGCGATCGGACATTTGGTTGGCCTTTCAGTTGGAATCGCGATGCTCATCGGCACGCTGATTGGTTGGGGATGGGGAGTCCCGCATTTTTCGGCGATGGCTGGCGATATCACGACGGCGGCCGCGACGCTTGCACAAAAAACATGGAGCACGAAAGTGCGCTTCATCGGCGCCGGAGCGATTGGTGTCTCAGCGATCTGGACGCTGCTGAAACTGGTAAAGCCTGTTGCCAGTGGCCTCGCAGGCGCGATGGCGGCATCTCGCGCGCGAAAGGCTGGCAAAGCCGACACGCTCCCAATTACCGAACGCGATATTCCGATTGGAATCGTCGGCCTTGTCACATTGGTTTGCATGCTGCCTATCGGATGGCTTCTCGGATATTTTGGAAATGCGAGCGGGCTGGGCGCGCATTTGCCGACGCTCATCATCGGCGGCGTTGCCTACATCGTTTTGATGAGCTTCTTCGTGTCGGCGGTTTGCGGTTACATGGCGGGCCTGATTGGTTCGTCGAACAGCCCGCTATCAGGAATTGGCATTCTGGTCGTCATTGGTGCGGCGCTGCTTCTCGTGATCGGCGTGAAACCGTACGTTGATCCCGATGCCAGCAAAGCGTTAATGGCGTTCGCGCTTTTTACGACAGCGGTCATTTTCAACGTTGCCGCGATCGCGAACAACAACTTGCAGGATCTCAAGACCGGTCAGCTCGTTGATGCGACGCCGTGGAAACAGCAGGTCGCGTTGATTTTCGGCGTGATCGCAGGTGCGCTCGTTATTCCGCCGGTGCTCGATCTGGTCAATCATGCTTACGGGTTTGTCGGCGCCCCGGGCGCTGAATTGCGTCCGCATCCGCTGCCAGCGCCGCAAGCCGGCTTGATCTCGTCGTTGGCGCAAGGCGTGATCGCGGGCGACATCGACTGGAGCCTCATCCGAATTGGCGGATTGATCGGAGTTGGCATCATTCTGCTGGACGAGATCCTCGCGCGCACGACAAAGCACATGCGCATTCCCCCGTTGGCGGTCGGGCTCGGAATTTATTTGCCGACGCAAAGCACCCTGATGATCGTCGTTGGCGCGATCGCCGGCTGGTTCTTTGATCAACGGGCTAATCGCACCCCGAAGCCGGAAGCGACGAAGCAGCTCGGTGTGCTGCTTGCGTCGGGCTTGATCGTCGGTGAGAGCGTGATCGGCGTGGTGATCTCAGCAATCGTTGTATTTTCGGGGGCAGCGGCCCCGCTGGCGCTGGTCGGCCCCGGATTCGAAACCGCTGGAATCATCATCGGCGGAGTCGCATTCGGAGTCATCGCGTTCGTGCTTTACCGGTGGATCTTGCGAATGGGGGCGGCAAGATCGGCGTGAACCGGAAATGGAATTGGCCGCTTTGGGTTGGGTTCGTTGTCGCCGTGGGCGGCTTGTTTAGTTACCAATTTTTCATCCAGTTCCCGAGCACGCGTGATTTTCCATGGGCGACTCTTTTGCTCTTTGGCATCGGCGCCACTCTGCTGCTGGTCGGTCTATTCCGGGCGTTTGGACGGCCGCAGCTTTATCGCGGCAAAGTGTTCGGGTCGATCTTCCTCGCGATCAGCGTTTTGCTCTTCGCGTTCTTCTCCTACGTGACTTTTTATGTGCTCCGACAAGTGCCGCTTTCGGCACAAGCACCGCGCGTCGGTGAAAAAGGGCCGGAGTTCGCGTTGCCTGATCAAAACGGAAAGTCGATTGCGTTGGCCGATCTGCTCTCGCCCAACGGCGCGGTCCTGATCTTTTACCGCGGATATTGGTGACCGCTCTGCAACTCCGAGTTGCGGAGTTTTCAGAATCGTCTTTCGGATTTCACTGGGCGCGGTGTGCATGTCGCGGCCATCAGCGTCGATTCCGTCGAAATAAATCACGGGCATTCTCAGAAAATGGGCTTCGCCTTTCCGCTTCTTTCCGATGCGGACGCGGCAGTCATTCGCCGTTACGATCTGCTTCATCGCGGGGCCGGGCCAAAGAACGTGGACATCGCACGTCCAGCTGAGTTTTACGTTGATGCGAGCGGCACGGTGCAGTGGGCGAACTTGACCGAAAACATCGCGGTGCGCGCGCGACCGGAACAAGCGCTGCACGCGATCGATGCGGCCAAAGGTGGCCGGCGCGATTGACGCCGCTCCGCCGACTTAATAACTTCAGCGCACGTGCAGGCGGAACTGGAACAACTACTCGTCCTTCAAGATCGACAGCAAAGGATCAGGCAAATCGAGAATGAAATTAGAAATCTGCCGCTACAGCGAAAACATCTCGAATCGCAGCTCGCTGAAAGCGCCGC
>CATPAW010000028.1 GCA_955652255.1 uncultured Chthoniobacterales bacterium
CGCCCATCTTGTTCAAAAAATTTGCGAGATCGACAACTTCCGGTTCCTGCGCCGCGCCCTCGATCACGGTTGTTCCCTCCGCGAGCACCGCCGCCATCATGACGTTGTCGGTGCCGAGGACCGTCGGACCAAACTTCCCGCGCAGGTTGATGACGGCGCCGCTCAATTTCGGCGCAAACACTTTTATATTGCCGCTCTCCACGCGCACGGCGGCGCCCAGCGCCTCAAATCCTTTCAGATGCAAATCGATTGGTCGGTCGCCAATCACGCATCCGCCCGGCATCGACACGGTCGCTTCTTTACAACGGCCGAGCAGCGGCCCGAGCACGCAAACCGACGCGCGCATTTTGCGCACGACATCGTACGGCGCGACCGATTGCACGTTCTCGGCCGTCACCGTGACTGTTCCGCTGGCGCGTTCCACTTGCGCGCCGAGATGGATCAAAATTTGCAGCATGTAATGCGTGTCGCTTAGGTCGGGCACGCGATGAACGATGCACGGTTCGCGCGTGAGCAAGGTCGCGGCCAGAATGGGCAGCGAGGAATTTTTCGAACCGCTCACCTTGATCGAACCCGAGAGCGGATGGCCGCCGTGAATACGAATCTTATCCATATCTGGCAAACAGAAATCGTGTTCTACCTGAATAATCGTTTCTCGAACAAATGTCGCGGTAATTTTTTTCCGCCAATGTCGAAAAAAGCGCCTCGCTCTGGCCTAGGCCGATTTCCAAGGCGAGCAAGCCGCCGGGTCGAAGATGCGGCGGCGCCTGTTCGATCAGTGCGCAGATTAGTTCGTCACCTTTCGCGCCGGCGAAGAGGGCGACCTCCGGATCGTGCAGGACCTCACGCGAAAGAAGATGTCGATCTTGCGTGGAGATGTAGGGCAAATTCGCGATCATAAGGTCGAACACCCCATCGACCTCTGCGAGAAGATTACTTTTTGCGAAACGAACCCGATCGCTCAAACCGAGCCGCGCGGCGTTCTCGCGCGCGAGCGCAAGTGCATCCTCCGAGATATCTGCGGCGTGCACTTGCGCATCGGGAAACTGCTCCGCAAGGCTTAACGCGATCACTCCGCTGCCGGTTCCCACATCCAGAATTTGGGGTTTGGACCCTGGGATTTGAGATTTGAGGAACTCAACGAGTTCCTCTGTTTCCGGCCGAGGGACCATTGCGCGTTTGTCACATAGAAAGATGTGTCCGCAAAATTCCACCGTGCCGAGTAAATGCTGGAGCGGCTCGCCCTGGCCGCGCCGCCTGACGAGCTCGCGCAACATTGCCAGCTCCGTTTCGACGAGATTTCGTTCGAACTCGAGATAAAGCTCCATCCGTGTGCGCCCCAGCACCTGCGCGAGCAGGTGCTCAGCGTTCGATCGCGGATTGTCGATCTTGCGCTTCTTAAAATAATCGGTCGTGGATTGCAGAACTTCCAAGACGGTCATCTTTAACATGGAGGGACGCGCGCTGTCGCGTCCCATAAATTACGGCGCTGACGGCGCAGCGCCCTCCATCGCACCGCCGATTCGCTCGGCCACATCCGCAGCCTGCAAGGCTTTGATCAACTCGCCTAGGTCGCCATCCACGACGCGGTCTAAATTATAGAGTGTCAGTCCGATGCGGTGGTCGGTCACGCGGTTCTGCGGAAAATTATAGGTGCGGATTTTCTCCTCGCGCCCGCCGGTGCCGATCTGGCCGCGGCGTTGCGCACTGTATTTTTCGGCCTCCTCGCGTTGCTTCCGCTCGAGCAATCGCGCCCGCAAGATCGACAATGCCCTTTCCTTGTTCTTGATCTGGCTGCGCCCATCCTGGCAACGCACAATCGTTCCCGTTGGAATGTGCAAAACTTGCACCGCGGAGTCGGTCGTATTGACGCCTTGTCCGCCGGGACCGCCCGCGCGCGAAACTTCGATGCGCAGCTCTTCCGGCTTCAGTTCAAGATCGACATCTTCCGCCTCGGGCAATACCGCCACTGTCGCTGTCGATGTATGAATGCGGCCCTGCGCTTCCGTCGCCGGCACGCGTTGCACGCGATGCACACCACTTTCGTATCGAAGTTTTCGGAAAACGGATTCGCCCGAGACGCGGAAAATCACTTCCTTCAATCCACCGAGTTCCGACGGACTCGATTCGAGATCTTCGGCCTTTAATCCGGCCGATTCGGCATAGCGAGTGTAGATCCGGTAAAGATCGGCCGCGAAAATGGCCGCTTCGCTGCCGCCAGTCCCCGCGCGAATCTCGACGATCGCATCGCGTTCTTCATTTTCGTCGGGCGGCAGGAGCGCTATCTGTAATTCGCACTCAAGATCGACGACTCGTTTTTGCAGATCCGGAATCTCGTCGTCAGCCATGGCCGCGATCTCGACGTCGCGCGACGTAGCCAGCTCGCGGTTGTCGTCGAGTTGTTTGCGCGCTGCTTCGAGTTCATCCCAGCGGGCGAGCAACTGCTTGACGCTGCTATGTTCGCGCATGATTTCGCTGGCGCGTTTTGGATTATCGAAGAGACGCGGATCAGCGATTTCACGTTCGAGTTGTTCGAAGCGTTCGCGTTTGCGTTCGATGAGAGAAATGAAATCCATTCGTGTAGAGGCGGCTGTCTCAGCCGCACAAAGCAGGCGCTCGCTGCGGCGAGCGCCTCCACAATTCAGCTAGGCTTTTTTGGCGGCGCGCGTGGCCTTGGTGCTGCCGTAGCGCCGGGCAAATTTTTCCACGCGGCCCGCAGTGTCGACGAATTTCTGTTCGCCAGTGAAAAACGGATGACAAGCGGCGCAAATGCCGATCTTAATATCACGGCGAGTGGAGCGCGTGTGATAGACCGCGCCACACGCACAGGCGATATCGGTCTCGTAATACTCTGGATGAATGCCCGCTTTCATTTTCAAAAACGAGTGTAGAAGTTACGCGCGCTGAGCTGTCGACGCAAGCGATGAAATCGAACGACGCACTGCTAACCGCGTGGGAAAACACGCTCACACGCGCGAAGGATTCGCCGGCAATTTTCAATACGCTCGGCGAAATGATCCGGGCATTTGCGCAAATCGAAGAAGATGCGCGCGACTTTGAAGAAAAGATCGACAGGTTCGGCGCGGGCAGCGTCATCGCGGTCCAAATCGGTAACCACGCGGATTGGCCGTCAATCCTGCTGGCGTGTTTGCGCAAGCAATTAGTTGTTTTGCCGCTCGAGCAAACGATAAGCGAGCAGCAAAAAAAAGCCGCGCTGGAGATTTGCGGCGCGTGCGCGGTTGTAGCTGCCGCCGTCTCTGGGGGCAGAGATATCAAAGTTCTGTCGCTGAGGACAGCGGCACCTACAATGCATTGGGACGATAAAGCGCCATTGCTTCTCAAATTAACTTCCGGCACGACCGCCGCGCCGCGCACGATCCGATTTAGCAGCGAACAACTTCTGGCCGATTGCGACCAGATTTGCGAGACAATGGGAATTACCGAGGTCGATCTTAACTTCGGCGTCATTCCGATCTCCCATTCCTACGGCTTCAGTAATTTGCTCACGCCGCTCATCGTTCGCGGCGTGCCGATGGTGGTAAGCAACGACCGATTGCCGCGCGCCGTGCTGGTCGATCTTGCCCGTACGAACGCGACGGTCTTTCCCGGGATGCCGCTGTTCTATCAAGCGTTTTGCGAAATGGAAGCTGTTCCGGCGCTACCAAAGCTTCGGCTTTGCATTTCAGCTGGCGCGCCGCTTTCCGTTGCCGTCGCGAAAAAGTTTCAGGAAAAATTCAAACAGCCGATCCATTCGTTTTACGGCGCCTCTGAGTGTGGCGGGATTTGTTACGACCGCGAAGCGACGAATGAGACGCCGGGTTTCGTCGGTCAACCGATAAAAGATGTCGATCTTGAAATTGTCGATCCAACGGCGGCGGCGAGTCAGGTGCGCGTGCGTAGCCGTGCCGCGGGCGACGGTTATTTTCCCGACATCGATGATGAAAAACTCGGTCGTGGATTTTTTCTTCCGGACGACCTGTTAACGAAAACGGAGAATGGCTTTCGCATTGTTGGCCGTGTTTCCGACCGGATCAATGTCGCCGGGAAAAAGGTGCATCCTGCGGAAGTGGAAGCGCATTTGCTGCGCTTCGCCGGCGTGCGGCAGGCGGTCGTATTTGGCCGTGAATCCGCATTGCGTCATGAGGAAGTGGCGGCATGTGTGGTGGCGTCTCCGGGCGTGAGCGAAGCCGATCTCCTGGAATTTTGCCGGAGTGAGTTGAGCGGGTGGCAGGTGCCAAAGCGGATTTTTATCGTCGATGCCATCCCAGTGAATGAGCGCGGGAAAATCAACCGGCGCGACGTCGCCCGGCATTTCCGATCGTAAGATCGACAATCCAGCAGTGGCGCGGCGGTTTTTTGCGCGAGAAAATTCTTTTGCATTTGGTGAGAAGCGGGCATTGCTAAGGAATAACGTGGCGCGCGGCGGGAAGGGTCGCTGCTGTAACATTACGGTAACGTGAACATGAAGATCTCGACGCATCCTGAAAATACAAATAGCGGAGCCGCCTCGGGCGCGGCGCGTTCTCGATCCAGGCGTTCTCCGAAAGGGAAGGTGCTCGTGATCGACGACAGCGTGATGTTGTTAAGCTTTGTCGAAGAAGTTTTAACCGAAGCTGGTTACCAGGTTGTGACCGCGCCCAGCGCCCAGGAAAGCTTGAAAGCCAGCGTCGCCGATCCGCCGGATTTGATTCTTCTCGATTACGTCCTTCCGGAGATGAAGGGCGACGAAATAAGCCGCAAATTATTTGAGAACCCGGCGACGGCGGACATTCCCGTCGTCTACATGTCCGGCTTCGGCGCGGACCTCCGGCCCGATGGTATCACCAACCGCAACGTCATTGGATTCTTGAATAAACCCTTCACATCGGATTTGCTTATCCAGACCGTGGAAGAACATATGCCGAAATCACCAGGCGAACCGGAACCGATCGAAACCGAGAACGGGCCCGCGTCGAGCGAAGTTTTAAGTGATGCCGAACCCCCACCCGCCTCGCAGGAAGAAATTATCTCGCGAGAATCAATCGCGCCTGCAGAGGCACCGACTCAATCTCAAGACTCGTGGAATGAGGAGGAGGCGTGGTCGCAACCTGCGGCGGTCGCTCCGATCAGCGCTGTTGAGTCTCCAACTGAATCAGTCACAGGCGGAATCTATTTTTGCGGCGACACCGGTTTCTTTTCTCTAAACCGGGTATTGCAGACGATCGCAAAAGAAAAGCTCACCGGATCGCTTCATTTATTTTGGGAGAAGGACCCCGTCGAGCTCCTCGTGCAAAATGGCCAAATCCTCCTGTCCACAACACGCGATCCGGAACTCTATTGTCCGGATGCGCCGATAACGCTCGGTAATGTCGAAGCAGACAAGATTGCCGAGGCGCGGGCTCAACAAAGCGTAAGCGGCTGTCCGCTTTTTCTCGCCCTTGCACAGGAGGAGCTGATTTTGCGCGAGCCAGCCGGACAACTGGTGCAACAGTACGGCCAAAAACTTTTCGCCCAGCTTTGGACGGCGCGAGGCGTACGCTTCATGTTCGAGCGAAATGTGGAATTGCCGGGGTATGCTAGCGGAGTTTCCGCGGAACTAGATGTCGACCAGTGGTCGCTGGGAAGTTTGCGCTTCATTCAGTTTCACGAACTCGGCGAGAACGCAAATTTCGATCCAGCCTCAATTCCAGCCTACACAAAAAGCGGTTTCGAGCGTGTCCAAAATCTGAAACTGACCGTTGCGGAAGCCCAATTTGCTTCGCAATTTAACGGTAGCAGATCGATCCAGCAAATTGCCAAGAACCTGCGGCTCGATTTGCAACTTGCCCGGTTAACCCTGTTCCGCTTCCTTGCGCTTGAGATTGTGGAGTGCTGGTCGCCGGGCACGGCGGCAAAGCCGGAACGCAAAAGCATCCTCCAGCGGTTGAAACGCTCGATCGGCCTCGGCGATTAGCATCACCGTCGGTCGGGACGGTGGATCATGAAG
>CATPAW010000029.1 GCA_955652255.1 uncultured Chthoniobacterales bacterium
CGTCGGCGACGCGTTCAGGCGTAGAAACTGCACATAATGCCCGGGATAGGCTTCATGAATGGAAACGATGTCCGCGTTGTAATAATTAAAAGCGGTCAGCCATTCCTCTTTCTGTTTCTGCGGCCACTCGCTTTCGGTCGGGGTGACATAGTAATAGGCTTCGGTCGCTCTTCTTTCGAAGGGGCCTGGCGTATCCATCGAGGCAAATGAAACGGCACGACGGTATTGCGGCGTTTCTTTCACACGCGCCCGCACTTCCGAAGGGATCGTCACAAGATGATGACCGGCGACGTATTTTCGGATTTGCTCGAGATTTTTCCCGATGTCGGGAAGCAAACTTTCCGGCGTGGGATGCTCGCTCTGGATTTGTTTGAAGATTTCGGCAGGCGATTTGCCGGGATCGATTTTTTTGGCCGCTTCCGCAAACGAATTCTGCTCCGCCTTTAACTGCGTCATGCCGATCTCGAGAATTTTTTCAGGAGGAAGATCGACAAGTTCAGTTTCAGCGAGCAGGCGCTGAAATTTTTCGGTGCCGAGGGCAAAGTCAGGAGACGCCTTTGGAAGTTTGTCGCGTTCCAGCCACGCTGCGTAATCGGTGAGCGCGGCCGCGGCTTTGCGATTGGCCTCCTGAAATTCGACGCGAACGCGCTCGTCCTTCAGGTCGGCGATTGCTGCGACCAGGTTCTTCTTGAGGAAATCGGAAGAGCCTTTCGCAATCTGGATGGCAAGTTCGGCATAGGGCCTGGGAAGCACGTCACTTAGGTTCGTTTTTGCCGCGATGACGATGTTCGGAACTTGGGATTCGATTGCGACGATGCTGCGAACGCGGTCTTCCAGCGGCGCGAAATTCCGTTTTACGTAAACGTTTACATCGGCCGCGCGCGCGTAAACCATGGGGTTACGTTCGAAGATCGACATGTCCTGCATTTGAAAGAGTTCCTTTTTGATCGCGGCCTGCAGGATGCGCAAATCGATTGACTGGCGCTGGCTCAATTTATCCGGGTCGAACTTTTTCAGCCGGTCGTCGAACCGCCGCAACCGGGAAAGTTCAGCATCAAGCGCGAGCCGGCTGTAATCGGTGATTTTGCCGTCGTATTCGTGCAGACCAAGCGCGGTGCCTTGAAGCGGACGAGCGGCGAAATAGCCTCTGATGTATTCCTCGGCCACCGCCTCGTATTCGGCATCGGGGATCTGTGCCGCGAACACGAGCGTTGTCGCGAAACAGGTCGCGCTCATGAGCAAGATCGACAATTTCGTTCTTTCGCGACGGTGGATCGACCGCTCCGACGGGCGATGCCAAATAAATGCGGCTTCGCCGTCTAATTTTTGACATCGCGGTCGCCGCGGCGACGATTGCTCTATCCACCAAAGCCGCCACGACAGTTTAATTTTCGGAAAGAAAACCACGGTTCGGCGGCCACTCCCGTCGACGCTTTGCACGTTGCCAAAAATTTCCGGATGCGCGATGGTTTGACGATAGTCTTTCATGACATGAGACGACGCCTTCTTCTCGGCACGTTAGTTTGCCTTTTGTTTTTTAGCATTTTACTCGGCGTGGGCTTCCACAAGGCGTGGGCGGTGACGGACGGGGACGACAACGGTTACGCGCAAATCTCCATTTTCGCAAAAGCCGTTCAATTGATCCGGCAGGATTACGTCGATGGGAACAAGACGAGTTATCACGATCTCATCACCGCCGCGATGAAAGGCATGCTCGCGTCGCTCGATCCTCACAGCCAGTTCATGGATCCGGATGACTTTCGCGACATGCAGGACGACACACGCAGCCGTTTCAACGGGCTCGGGATCGAGGTTTCGATGAAAACTGGTTTGCCGACAGTCGTCACCGCGATGGAAGACACGCCGGCGGCGAAGGCCGGCATTCTCTCTGGCGATCAGATTTTGAAAATAAACGGCTCTTCCACGGAAAGAATGGACCTGCAAGATGCCGTCAATATTTTGCGCGGACCGCCGGGCGGAAAAGTAACTCTCACGCTGCTGCGGCCTTCGACGAAGGAGATCAAGGAATACACGCTGGAGCGCGTGGAGATAAAAGTGCAAAGCGTCAAGGGAACCCGATTGCTCGACACCGAGCTTACCGGTCCGCACAAGATCGGCTACATCCGACTCATTCAATTCAACGAGCCGACCGCGGATGACTTGTCGAAAGCGCTCGATGAATTGCAAAAGCAGGGAATGCAGGCGCTCATTCTCGATCTTCGCAATAATCCCGGCGGGCTTTTGAACAGCGCCGTGGACGTCTGCGCTCAATTTCTGCCGCCGAACACGAAAGTGGTTTCAACGCAGGGTCGTGTCGCTTCGCAGCAACGTGAGTACTCGACTTCCGGAGCAGCAAAACAACGTCCGAATTTTCCGATGGCCGTTTTGGCCAATGAAGGCAGCGCGAGCGGCGCGGAGATCGTGTCCGGTGCGCTCAAAGATTTGCATCGCGCTATCCTCGTCGGCGAAACCACTTTTGGAAAAGGCTCCGTCCAGAACGTCATGCAGTTGCCCGACGGTTCGGCCCTGCGCTTCACCACCGCGAAATATTACACGCCGAGCAAACAAGTGATTCATGGGAATGGCGTGACGCCAAACATTCGCGTTCCGATGAGTGCAGAGCAGGAACGCACCCTTTTTGCGTTGCGCAGCGCTGAAAACCTCAAACCGGACGAAGAAAATGACATGATCAAGACGCGAGATCCGCAGATGCTTCGGGCAATCGACGCCCTCAAAGGCGTGATGATTTACGCGTTGCAAAACGCGCCGAAGAGCGACGCGATCAAAAAATAGAGATCATTTCTCTTTTCTATCATTCCGAGGGAAGTCGAGGAATCTCTTACTTATTCTGAGGGTCATTGCACTGAAGCAGTGAGAGATGTCTCGACTCCGCTCGACATGACAATCTTGGCGCTGGAAACGTCTTGTGACGAAACCGCTGTGGCGATTTTGCGCGGAAGCGACCGCCACTCCGGCTCGGAGTTGCTGGCGAGCGAAGTCGCTTCGCAAATCACCGAGCACGAAAAATTCGGCGGCGTTGTTCCTGAAGTTGCGTCGCGCAATCACCTCCTGCATGCACCGCGGCTTCTCGAACGCGTGAAAGACCGAGCTAAGATCGACATGTTGGAGGTGGATGCATTCGCGGCCACGAGCGGACCCGGCCTCGCAAGTTCTTTGATGATTGGCGCCTCAATCGCCAAAGGTTTGGCCATTGGCTTTGGCAAGCCGTACCTCGCAATCAACCATCTCGAAGGCCATTTGCTCTCGCCATTTTTCAGCGATGGCCACATCAAGCCGAATGTCGCGATCATCGTCAGCGGCGGTCATACGATGTCGATCCTCGTGCGCGGTCTCGGCGATTATCAACTGATTGGCAGAACGGTGGACGACGCCGCTGGCGAAGCGTTCGACAAAGTCGCCAAGCTTCTGGGACTCGGTTATCCGGGAGGACCTGAGATCGAAAAACATGCGCGCAACGGTGATGCCGCGCGCTTCGACTTGCCGCGCAGCATGCCCGACTCGGAAAATTTCAGTTTCAGCGGATTGAAAACGGCGGTGCGTTATCTGTTGCCAAGAATTGTAGGGCGGCGATCCTCGCCGCCATCTTCGGCGGCCGACATCGCCGCCCAACCGGAATTGCTTAGAGATCTCTGCGCGTCATTTCAACAAGCGATTGTCGATGTCCTTGTGCGCAAGACAATCGCGGCCGCGCAAAAGCACAATGTCGTTCTTGTCACGATAAGCGGCGGTGTCAGTTGCAATGAGGAATTGCGACGACAACTTCGCGACGCCTGCGAGCAGGAAGGATTTGAATTCAAAAGTGCTGAGCCCTGGTTGTGCACGGATAATGCGGCGATGATTGCCTTCGCTGCCATGCTGAAATTGGAAAGCGGTTTTGCATCCAATGTTGCCGAAGAAATCGACCCGAATCTTGCCTTGGTCCCTTCCGGGTAGCGCACGCGTCTCGCGTGTTGGTTTCGGCGTCCCGCCGAAACAATCTTTAAAGTTCGCGATCGCGAGGCGCCATCGCCAGCACGCGAGACGCGTGCGCTACCCATCAGTACTCGCGCTCGAGAAGATAATTGGCGAGCGCGTGCAGCGCTTCGGCCTTTCCGTCGAAGATCGACAATGCGTTGTGCGCCCGACGGGTGAGCCGTTTGGCCTCGAGGCGTGATTTTTTCAAGCCGATGACCGCGGGATAGGTTGCCTTTTTCGCGGCAGCGTCTTTGCCCGCGCTTTTCCCAAGCTTCTCGCTTGTCTGAGTTACATCGAGAATGTCGTCGATGATTTGAAAGGCGAGTCCGAGCGCGCGACCAAATTTTGTAATTGCATCGAGGTCCTTCGGATTCGCGCCCGCACTCATCGCTCCGACTCGCACCGAAGTAGTCAAAATCGCGGCCGTTTTGTTTTCGTGGATGTAGCGCAATCCCATCATGTCGATGTTGCGTCCTTCGGCTTCAAGGTCGGCGACTTGTCCGGCGATGAGTTTTCGACTTCCCGCCGCGACCGCGATTTCTCGCAGCAAGATCGACAGATTGTAGCGCGGAGAGAATTTTACGCGCGAAACGATTTCAAACGCGATCGTCAACAAAGCGTCGCCGGCCAGTACGGCAATGCCGTCGCCAAAAACTTTGTGGCAAGTGGGGCGGCCACGCCGGAAATCGTCGTTGTCCATGCTGGGGAGATCGTCATGCACAAGCGAGTAGGTGTGAATGCATTCGAGCGCGCAGGCGAGCGGCAACGCATTGTCGATCTTGCCGCCGCAAGTTTCGGCTGCGGCCAGACACAAAATCGGCCGCAAGCGTTTTCCGCCGGCGAATAAACTGTAGCGCATCGCCTTGTGAATGGTCGGCGGTCTCGTTTTCTCTTTTGGCAAATAGCGCTCGAGCGCGCGATCGATCCTTTTCTGCCGCGACTTGAGATACGGTTCCAAGTTCATTCCGTGTCGATGATACTGGATGCTTGATCCTTGATGCGGATAAAACAATCAAGCATCCAGTATCCAGAATCTAGCATCGCCGACAACCGCGCTAAACGCGCTAGATATTCTCCGCCGTCTCCGTGGTTGCGATTGGTTTTGTGCGCATGGCTAGAAACGCGCCCGCGAGCAGGATAACAGCGCTCCAAAGCTGGGCATGGGTGAGGCGCTCGCCGAATATCCACGCGGAAAGCGCGAGCGCGCCGGCGGGACAGAGCAATTGCAGAGTTTGCGCGAGGGCGACTCCGATCTCGCGAATGGCGGCGTAATATAAAACGTGCGCGAGCGTGATACAGCTTACGGCGGAAATGATCAGCATGATGTTAGCGTGTGAGCCTGCGTGAAACGGAGTGTCGATCTTTCCGAAAAGACACGTCAGCGGCAGGAGCAGGATCGAAGTTATGAAGCTGATCAATCCGAAGCTGCGAATGGAGCCGAGCTGCGCGGAAGGGCGTTTGACCAGCACACCGTAAAGTGCCCAGCAAAATGTCGCGGTGAAGGCAATGATCAATCCGCGAAGTGCAATGTGTCCGCTTTGCCAGCCCGCTTGAAACCAGATCACACCAAAGGCACCTATTAATCCGAGGAATGTTCCGGCTTGAAACTGCCATTGCCGGATGACGCAGCGTTCTTCCGGAAAAAACGCGAGCGCGAGCAGCGCGGTGAAGATGACAGAGGAGCGGGTGAAAATCGCGTAAACGCCGGGGCCCATGTAGAAGAGCGCCATCACCTGGGTGATTTGATGGACGACATTGGGCAGGCAGGGCAGGAGGCAGATGCCGATAGCGTGCATGTCGATCTTGGGTCCGCCGCGGCGGACGCGGTAGAACACAAGCGGGGCGATGGCGAGGCAGGCAACCGAGTAGCGGTAAAAATTCTGCGCCCAGGGATCGTAATAGCGATTCAAGTAATATTGAAAGAGCGACGGCATCGACCAGATAAGGACCGTGGCGAAGACCGCGGCATAGCCTTTCGAAAGGTTCGTGCGGCCGCAAAGATCGACAATCGCCTGGGAATCCAGTTGTTTCATCGCTCGGTGGTTGATTTTGGCGCATTAATTTGCTCGCTTACAAACGATTAATTACGCAAAAATTAAGCTAGCAAGGAGAAGAACGATTATGATCACGAGTAAAATTATCAGATTTGTAGCGGGCATCGGGTTTCTCGCCGTGGCCGTCTTAGCACCGGCGAAAGAGAAAGAGAAAGAGAAAGCAGGCGCTGGAATGGGCGAGTACAACAAGGGGAATCAGCTTTTTGAACAAAAGCAATACGATCTGGCGATCGCGGAATTTACGGCGGCGATTGAAGCAAATGGGAAGCAGCCGGCATATTATGAAAATCGCGGCTTCGCCTATTTGGCGCGGCAAAGAACTCAGGAAGCGTGGGACGATTTTTCCAAAGCGATCGAGCTCGCCCCAAACGATGAGCGCGCCTACATCGGGCGCGCGCAAGCCTTGCTCCAGGACAAGCAGTACCAGGAGACGCTGGCCGATCTCGACAAGGCGATTCAACTCAAGCCTGACGACGGGGCCGCTTACAAATTCCATGGCTTTGCCGCGATCGGTCTAAGCCAGTGGGACAAGGCGGTCGCGGATTTTACAACCGCGATCCAAAAAAATCCGACCGACCCGCAACTTTACGATCGGCGCGCCTGGGCGAACCGGAATCTGAAAAATTATGACGCGGCCCTCGCCGATTACACGTTGATGATCGAGAAAAATCCGAGCGACCCTGAGCCGCTGGTGAAGCGGGGCGCGACTTATGTGTCGATGACTCAGTACGAGAAGGGGATCGCTGATTACCAAGCCGCTTTAAAACTAAAGCCGGATGATTACGACACCGTGCAGCGGCTGCAATACGCCCAAGGAATACTGGCGGCGAAGAATGCTCCGCCGCCCACGCCGACACCCAAAGAGGAGCCGGGTTTGCTTACCCCGTTAAACATCGGGATCGCGTTCGCGGTGCTGATTATTATCGCAGTAGTGGTGCGCCTCGTGACGCGAGGAAAGCCCGAAGTTACCAGCGGAAGAATTCAATAAGCGGCGCATGGAGAAGAAATCCCTTTGACACCCAAAAGTGCGCTGTTAGCTTGCGGATGCTTTTTGCGAGAACGAGGCGGTCCCATGGTCGTTCAAATTGCAAAGTTTGACGCGGCTTTGGGACTTTTGGCTCTCTGGTGAGAAGCAAAACCGGTTCGGCGTGTGCTCGAAAACGAGAACGCGACGAGCATCGATTGACGAAGAGCGGCCCATGTAGCTCAGTTGGTAGAGCACGTCCTTGGTAAGGACGAGGTCACCGGTTCAATCCCGGTCATGGGCTCCAGAGTGAGCTTGCGATCGGAAGTGAAAGTTTAAATTGAAAGACGCAGTTTAGTTAAAACAGGAGAATTGAAATGGCTAAGGAAGCATTTAAACGCGACAAGCCGCACGTGAATGTCGGCACGATCGGTCACGTGGACCATGGCAAAACCACCCTCACCGCCGCGATCACCAGCGTGCTGGCTAAAAAAGGCATGGCCGA
>CATPAW010000030.1 GCA_955652255.1 uncultured Chthoniobacterales bacterium
CCCCGGGCAGATAATGGACACGGTTTATAATGCGCTCGTCCCAATCCTGCGGCGGCTCGTCCTTCGGCTTGCGAATCGAGAAAATGGGCGGGGTCAGGCCCTGTCGATCCAGCTCAGCGACCTCTCGATAGCAGAAGGTTTGTGAAAACGACGGAAACCGCTCGAAGAGATAAGCGAAGTTCGTCATCGATCCCAATTAACGGGGAAAGCGTCTCCTGAAAAGAGCGCAGTGCCAAGCCACCACGACGCGGCGAGTGTCGCTTCGCACGAGTTCTGCTCCATGGAAAGAATCTTGGAACGAATTCTCAAATCATTGGCCGTCATCTTGGTCAGTTGTCTGATCCTGCCCGGTTGTGCTCACTTTACTAAAAGCGGACGCCAACAGCTCGCCTACGAAAAATACGTGAGAAAATGCAGCTACACGCGCGACCGTCAAAGATCGAAAATGAAAATGCCGCGAATGGCCATGCCCGCTTCCGCGCCTTCGGAGAATAAAGTCAGCGCCGACCTCGTTGATGCGCCTTCGCCACAATCGGTAACGACGGGCGATTCGCAGACCGAGCAATAGCGAATTCGTCAAGTTGGCGCACGTTTTACCGGGATCGGTTTTCCGGCGTCATCGACCGCGACGTAAGTGAAAACGCCATGCGTGACGCGGACTTGCTCGCCGCTCATGTAACGCGTCACCCAGACTTCCACAGGAATGGTCATCGAAGTGCGGCCGATTCGCTCGACCCAGGCATAACAGGCAACGGTGTCCCCCACGCGCACAGGATGAAGAAACGACATCCCTTCCATCGCCACCGTGACGACGCGGGCCTGCGCCGTTTTCGCAGCGAGAATGCCGCTGCCCAAATCCATTTGCGACATCAACCAGCCGCCGAAAATGTCGCCGTTCCGATTGGTGTCCTTCGGCATCGCGATCGTCTGAATGACAAGCTCGCCTTTCGGTTGATCGACATCGTCCATTCGCGCGGAGAATAGCACAACGGAGGAAAATCTGTAGGGGACGACGTTGTCGTCCCATGGGAAGCCGACAACTTCCCCTACAGAATCAACATGCAGTCGCCGTAGCTGTAGAAACGGTAGCGCTCGCGGATTGCTTCCTGGTACGCGGCAAGAACGAAATCCCGTCCCGCGAATGCACACACCAGCATGAGCAGCGTCGAGCGCGGCAGATGAAAATTCGTGAAAAGAAGATCGACATGCCGGAAGCGATAAGGAGGGTAAATGAAAAGATCGGTCGAGCCGACTTGCGGAAGCAATTTCCCATTTTGGCGACGCGCCGATTCCAGGACCCGCACTGTCGTTGTTCCGACCGCGAGAGTCCGTCTTGCATTGTCGATCTTCTCGGCGGCCCCCGGTGAAATAGAAAATTGCTCGGGATGCATGCGATGCGCGCTGATATTTTCCGATCGCACCGGCAAAAAGGTTCCGGTGCCGACATGCAGGGTCACGAAGGCATGAGGAATTTCGTCCAGAATTTCCCGGGTGAAGTGAAGGCCGGCGGTTGGCGCGGCCAGCGCGCCGGGCGCGTCGGCAAAAATCGTCTGGTAACATCTCTCGTCCTCAGCGTCGCTTTCGCGGCCGATGTACGGCGGTAAAGGCATTGAACCGCCAGCATAAAGATCGACATCTTCATTTAGCGACACGATGCGCTCGCCCTCGGGCGAGATTTCCTCGACGCACAAAATCGCATTGCCGATCTTGGCGGTCGCGCCGAGGCGCATTTTTCGCCCAGGCTTGACCAGACATTTCCAGCGCCCCGAACCGATGCGCTCCGTAAACAAAAATTCGATCGCGCCATCATCGGAAAATCTTCTCGCTGGAAGCACTCGAGTGTCGTTCAGAACGAGCAGATCTCCCGGATTGAGCAGCGTTTTCAATTCGGTGAATTGGCGATGTTCGATTGTCTGCGTATCGCGACGCAGTACCATCATGCGCGAGTCTTCACGGCGCGGGAGCGGCCGCTGCGCGATCAGCTCACCCGGCAGATCATAGTCGTAATCAGAAAGCCGGGTGTTCATTTCCACATCATCAAAGGATTTGCGGTTACGCGCAAAATTTTGGATGATCGCCCCGGAATGCAGGAACCTGCTCTCGATCTCGTCATCGCGGCGCTGGAGAAAATTCGCGAGACTCGGGATCGATTGCCGCGCGCATCGAGAATCTCGCTGACGCGCCTGTCCCGCATTGTTCCCAATAAGGCCACGCTGCTCGCGCCGGTCCGTGAACGCGTTCGCGTTTGCACCAAGTGTCCGAACCTCGCTTGCTCGCGAACGCAGACCGTTTTCGGCGTAGGAAATCCGGACGCTGAGATCATGTTCATCGGGGAAGCGCCCGGCGTGGATGAAGACGCGCAAGGCGAACCGTTCGTCGGACGCGCCGGCCAATTGCTCACGAGAATCATCAAGGCGATGGGTTTTGCGCGCGAGGACGTTTATATCGCGAATATTCTCAAATGCCGGCCGGATATGCCCCCCGGCTCATTTGGAAATCGGGCGCCGACATCACTCGAGATGCAAACCTGTCGGCCGTATCTGGTTGAACAGATCGACATTATTCAACCGAAGGTCCTGGTTGCGCTCGGCGCCGTGGCCGTCGAAGGCATGCTCGGAACGCGCGGGACGATGCGGGAATTACGTGGCAGATGGCACTCTTACAACGGGACGCCGTTGATGATTACTTATCACCCGGCGTACTTGCTGCGAAACCAGGCGCCTTCGGAAAAACGGAAAGTCTGGGAAGACATGCTTCAAGTGCTAGAACGGCTGGAACAACCGATCACCGAGAAACAACGAAATTATTTTTTATAAGGTAGGGGCGGTTCACCTGGAACCGCCCGGGCGACTGAGATCAATCGCCCTACCTAAAAAGCGGCGAAACATCTCGTCAATTTGTGACTGTGCCGCGAGCGTGATGGCGACCGAGGCAATCATCCCACGCACTTCGCGGCGTTGGACTTTGACCTTGCGATGCAACGCCGTGCTGCCCGCGTCGCGCAAGAGCGCGACGGTGCGCACGCCAATCAGCGCCGGCAGAACCGTCGCGGCGCGGACCCGTCGATTTCGAATCGCCCGCGAATATTGCATTCCCGCCGCGAGCCCGCGCTCGGCCTTTTCGGCCCACTTTTGATAGATTGATTGAAAGCGATCCGGCTCGCGAACAATCTGCGCCGCGCGCATATGGGCCGCGGCCAATTCATCTTCCGGAAAATAACATCGTCCGGCTCGAAGATCGGAACCGGCATCGCGCAGGATGTTGATCAACTGAAGTCCCATTCCGTAGCGCTTCCCGAGATCGAGCATCTCGTGTTCGCCCAGCTCCGCGAACTTCGGAAGATGCCGAAAGCAAAGCCGCGTCCAGAATTCCCCGACACAACCCGCGACCAGAAACGTGTATTCATCCAGATCGGCCGCGGTGGCGAGCGCGCGAATATTGGCGGGGTCATCGAAGTATTGCAGATCGAGCGTTTGGCCCCGTGTGATTTTCTCAAGCACGGCACAAACGTCGTCGCGGTCAGCCGCGCTCAGCTGGTCCAGCCATTCCAAATAATGGGGCAGAGATTCAACGAGCGCTCGCTCGTTCGCATTTTCCTGCAACGGCGCGAACGACGCAACAAGATCGACAATCGAGCCTCGGGCATGTTTGCCTTGAATCGCGTTCGATAATGTTTGAAGTGTCTCCGCTCGCAGCGTTCCCGAAATTCGCGCGGTGTCTGACACGGTATCCGTCGTCCGCGCCAGCAAATAGGCCAGCGCCACCGGTTCACGCAGTCGCGCCGGCAAAATACGAATGGACAGGTAAAACGATCGCGAGACTGAGCGCAAGAGCGGGCCGCGAAATCGCCAGGAAGCCATTTTATTAGTTCCGTACTTTATAAACTGTCACACGCAAAATTTAGCGCCCTACATTCTTGATCTCGATGCGATTCGGGTCCGAGTTTCCCAGACCGAGCTGACCCGCAACCTTTACGTAATCCGCCATGTGACCGATGGCCGGCAGGCTGGAGCGAGCGCGCCATTGCTCCAATCGTTTCAACGCAACGACGTCCAGCGCCACTGGGTCCTTGCTCGCGTAGAGCGTGGCGTGATGCAGCGCGTAGTTCGGCTGCGACTGCGGGCCTCCCGCATATTGCGCGACCAGACCGTCCATCAAATTAAACACGACTTTCTTTGCGATCAGCGGAGTGCTGTAAATTTCCGCGATGCTCCCAGCGCCAAAACCGAAGCCCTGGGCAAAACGGCGCCAGTTGTCGATGTTCGGGATCGTCACGTTGTAGAGGCAACCGGCGATGCCGTTGGTTTCACTGCTGCTCATCACCGGAACGTTGATGATTTTTGTGACCTCAGTCGAAAGGATGCGCGAGAAATGACTTAAGTTGCTCGTGTTCTCCGTATCGGAAAGAAGCGGCATTTTCCCTTTGTTTCCCTGATACTCGAGATCGCCCCACACCAATTTCCCGATGAACGGCGCGGAAAGGACCGCGTTGGCATCGTAGCCATCGCGCGGCGCAATCGCTTTCAATTGATAACCGTCGGAGCCTGGCCGATAACCGGCGTCCTTGATTCCGCCCAGAGAACGGTCCCACACCATGATGCTGCCGCGTGCATGTCCTGCCGCGGCCAGACCATCGAC
>CATPAW010000031.1 GCA_955652255.1 uncultured Chthoniobacterales bacterium
AATCACTTATGGAAAACCATCTGTCCAGTGATCTACTCGCGAAGCCTCGCTCCTGCCTCGGCGTCTCGTATTTCCGGTGAACTTTGGATTGCTCTCAGCGCAATCCGGCTGAGCAAAAAAAACAGAAGTGCTGTCGTAACGAAAGCGCCGCCCCAAGTCCAGTACTCTATCATGCGCGGATGAGTCTTACCCTGGGCCAGGTTCAGTCCGAACTGACCCAACGTTCCGAGGTACGCATATAGAAAAAGTCCCGGTGCTCGTCCAATCGAAGTCCAAAGCATGTAGGTGCGAAATCGAATTCTCGTGAGGCCATAAAGATAATTTAGCAGGCTCGTGGGAAAAAGCGGATGCAGCTGGCTCAAGAAAATGATTTTCCATCCCTCACGTTCCACGGCTGGCTCCAACACTCTGAGCGTTGGGTTTCGCCAGAGCTTTCGGCTCAACCATCGCCGACCAAGCCATCGGCTAAATGCAAAAGAAATCGCCGCACCGATGCTGTTGCCAAGAAGGACAATGAAAAAACCCCACCACAGTCCAAAGAAAAAGCCGCCCCCGACACTCACGATCCCGCCCGGGAGGAGCAAGAGATTACAAGCGGCAAAAAGCAGCGGATAACAAAGCACGCTCCACGCGCCTAAATCGACCACGCGTTTTTGTGCTGCGGCGATAAGATCGACGATCGGAAAGAAACGCGACAGCACCAGCAATAGACCAATCGCTGCTGTGAACGCTGCGAGCTGAATGTAAAGCGTGCGCCTGACTTTGAGCATCCCGAGATTCTGCGCGCTTCACAAGCTTCGCGCAAACTCCGCCAGCTCAGTTGTCGTCTCATAATGCAGAAACGGCGTGATTAGATAGACGCCGGAAAAGTGTTCGAGTGCCGCGACAATGATCTTCTCCGCAATGCGCATTCCGCACTTGCGCGCCTGCGGTCACTCAATTGGCAAGCCGTTTGCGACCCTTGTAGCTCGACGAAACGGTAGGCGCCTGTGCGCTCTGCCGACGCGGAATGCCAAGACTGTCAAAAATCACTCGCGTGGCGTCGGATCGATTGAGCGTGTAAAAGTGAATGCCGGCCACGTTGTTATCCAAAAGATCGTGACATTGTTCCAAGGCGAAGTGAACGCCGACGCGCCTGACCCCTTCAGGATCGTTTTCGCATCGTTGAAGAGCACGCACAAGCTTGGCCGGGAAGCGTGCGCCACCGGCGAGTTCCGCGATGCGTTTGAGTCCGCTCATGGAGGTAATCGGCATGATTCCAGCGATAATGGGAATGTGGATTCCGGCGAGCGCACAACGTTCGCGGAAATCGAGGAAGTCGCGGTTATCGAAAAAGAGTTGTGAGACCATGTAGTCGGCGCCGGCGTCCACCTTCGCTTTGAGGTGATCCATTTCGACTAATCGATTGGGCGTCGCGGGATGTCCTTCGGGGAAACCGGCCACGCCGATCCCGAAACCGCGGCGATCCGGATGCGCGCCGGATTCGTTGAATCGGCGAATGAACTTAACCAAATCGACCGCATGTTGGAACGAATCGCGCGATTTATCGTAGGGAATGTCGCGCGGTCGATCGCCCCCGAGCGCGAGAATATTTCCAATCGCCGACCTGGCGTATCGAAGTAAAATCGCTTCGATCTCTTCTTCGTTGTGGCAGATGCAGGTCAGGTGAGGGATCGGATCCAGTTTTGTTGTATGTTGAATGCGCTCGACAAGGTCGTGGGTTAAATCTCGCGTTGAACCACCGGCACCGTAGGTAACGCTGATAAAGTGCGGCATGTACGATTCCAGATCGCGAATCGTTTGGTAGAGAAGCTCGGCAGCCTCCGGCGTTTTCGGAGGAAAGAACTCGAACGAAAACGTGGGAGAATCCCCCCGCATGATGTCCGTCATATGCATTCGCTTATCTTCGTTCGTGCCACGACTTTCGGTCAACTTGATCGAGCACATTTTCGACCATGAAAGGGTCGAGTCTAGAACTCGAAAAGCCTCTGCCAGATAGCATTTAACATTGGCGTACTGGCACGCCGCGGTCGAGCAGCAGCGTCCCCATCGCGCCATCACCGCAGACATGCGCTTCCAGTTCTTCGATCAGGTTCATCCCGCGATTGCGGGATTAACGCTGCCTGCGCTTCAGGTCAACCGAATCGCTAAGGCAAAATCGCGAACACGCGCGCGGGAAATCCCGAGCCGCCCTTCGGCTTTGGGAAGCTGGCGACGACAAGCGCGCCCGACTCCGGGACTTGATCGAGATTTGTGAGCAGTTCGATTTGATAGTGGTTTGTGCTCAAGATATAAGTCTCGAGTGAGTAATCCTCCTTCGTTGTGGCCAGACCAGGATCAGTGTCGGTGGTTTCATGGCCCGAAGCCGTAATCTTTCGTTCTTCGTAAAGATATTTCAGCGCAGGCAAGCTCCAACCCGGATAATGAGAAATGCCTTTCGTGTCTTTGTTTTCCATCTTCGCGGCGTCCGGCCAGCGTTTCGACCAATCGGTTCGCATTGCAACAAATGCGCCCGCCGGAATTCGACCGTGATCACCTTCCCATTTCTTCAGGCGCCCAATCGATAATGTGTAATCCGCGTTTTTCTCCGATTCCCCGTGAACATCGACAACGACGAGTGGCAAAATCATTTCTTTAAGATCGATTTGGTCGACCGTGCGTAATCCTTTGATGAAATGCGCCGGCGGATCGACGTGTGTCCCCCACTGGCCAACGTGAGTGTAAATCTCCGAGAAGAATCCAGCGCCCATCGTATCCGGCCGTTTATCGTACCAATAAATTACCTTTCGCGTTTCATCTGGAAAACCGGGCCAGTGCGGAATGCCTGACTTAAACGCATGCGTAAGATCAACATATTTTTTGGAGGCGAGAGTTTTCTGGATTTGCCAAAGGGAGTTTTGATCCTGGCCTCTTGCAACCAACGCGGCGAACGCCAGCGCAATCCCTCCGATCAGGACCTGTTTGTTAGTATGCATGCCATTTTGTTAGATCATGGTTGAGCAAGAAGCCAACACGTTTGAATAACTCTGAACAACTTTCGTCTCTTTCCATACAACCTGGGTTTGTCGGGGGCTGTTGAAGGTGTTATCAAGACGGTTGCGTAGAGTGATTAGCTTGGTGTTTTGCTCTAGCCGCGACCTTGTTCGCAGCAAGAAGGAGAAGATTAAGTTGAAATTTATTGCTTAATAAAAAGTACTCGCTGTGAAAAAGTCTAAAGAGTTCAATTAGCCGTTTTATCGAAAGTAAGAAATGTCGCAGCAGGCTATCGCAACAAACCATGAGAAGATCAGAAAATCGAGATCAAGCGCGTCCACGACACATGGGTTTCACGAGCCGGACGCAAGTCTTTTCGAACATGTCCCGTGGTTATATGCCTTTTGTCGCGAACGGCTTTTTCGGGATGACACTGAGCGGATTATCGGGACACTTTGGCAAAATGGCGGTCCGTCGGCGGGAACGCAATTGATCGAGCTTGGCTGCGGGCCGGGATTTTATTCGAGTCAGCTCGGGGCGCGTTTCCCGGACATTTCTGTGACTGGCGTCGATCGTTCGGAAAATCAATTGCATTGGGCGCGGCAGCGTGCCGCGGGACGCGGGCTGCGGAACTGCAGGTTTGAGCGAGTCAACGTATTAGAGCTTCCATGCCCAGATGCACGCTTTGATGTGCTAATTGCTTCGCGTCTTTTCACGGTGTTGCCGGAGCGACATCGTGCGGTGGCAGAAATGTATCGCGTTTTAAAGTCGGGCGGGCGCTGCTTTATCGCTGAGCCGCGCAGCATGTTTTGGGCGTCCATTCCACTCTTTGCCATGCGGCTTCTGGCGAGCGTGACGCATTCAGGCAACGGTTATCGCGAGCCACGCAAGGCGCTGGTGTCTTCAGCAAAAGAGTTCGCCGCCGTTTTCGCGGCGCATCCCTGGAAGCGGGTTAAGACGTGGCAGGATGGACGTTACCAATACGCGCTCTGCGAGAAAGGCTGATGCACAAACAATTCGGACCAGGTGAAAGTTGTTCATCGCGTTCTCGATCCCAACGTCTTCGATCCCAGCGTAACGGGACTTTGCGCGCTCGCCGTTATGACGAAAGCACCGCGCGCCGGTCAGGTGAAGACGCGACTTGTTCCACCGCTTACGCTCGCAGAAGCGGCCCAACTCAACATCTGTTTCCTGCGCGACACTGCCGATGCGATTGCTGAAGCCACAGGAGACATCGCGCGAGGAATTGCCGTTTACACTCCCGTCGGGGCGGAGGAAGCGTACAGCGACATCTTGCCGCACGATTTCGATCTCCTGCCGCAGCGCGGCAATGGATTTGGAGAACGGCTCGCTGCCGCGAGCGAAGATATTTTTCGGATAGGCTTCCGATCGGTTTGCCTGATCGATTCGGACAGCCCGACCGTTTCGGCTGAATGTTACACGCAAGCCGCGAAATTGTTGTCGGTCCAAAATGATGGCATCGTGCTCGGGCCGGCAAACGACGGCGGCTATTACCTGATCGGCATGAAGAAGAATCATCGCCGGCTTTTCGAAGAGATCGACTGGAGCACAGAGCGCGTTTTCGACCAAACGGTGCAGCGCGCAACCGAGCTTAACCTCGCAGTCGAATTCTTGCCGACTAGCTACGATGTCGATGAGCGTACCACATTGCGGCGCGTTTGTGACGAACTACTCAGGGATAACTCAAAGCCGACAATCGATA
>CATPAW010000032.1 GCA_955652255.1 uncultured Chthoniobacterales bacterium
AAGCGCGACTGAAACCGAAGCGCTCTACCTGATCGGCGAAGTCAAAGATCACGATGTGCTCCTGGTGGACGATCTTACCGAGACCGCCGGAACGCTCACCTCGGCGGCAGAGCTTTTGAAAAAGCGCGGGGCTAAGAAAATCTACGCCGGCGTCTCCCACGCCGTCCTGGTCGATGTCGCCATCCCCCGGTTGCAAAAGTCCAAAATTGAGGAATTAATAACGACCAACAGCACGCCGGTGCGCCCGGTGGAAGGATTTAAAACCACCGTGCTCTGCGTCTCCGAGCTCCTCGGGGAGGGGATGAAACGGATCCATAACGATGAGTCCGTCTCGTCGCTGTTTAAGATCGACACCTAACGAACATGGCAAAGCAAGTTAAACTGAAAGCAGAACCGCGGTCGGCCACGGGACGTTCCGCTGCGCGCCGATTGAAAGCGCGCGGCATTGTTCCGGCCGTTGTCTACGGTGGAAAAGAAAAATCGCAGCCGCTCCAGGTTTCCGCGCGCGATATTAACGCCATGCTCAGTCATGCATCGGGCGAAAACATTTTGGTGGAGCTGGAAAACGCCGGCGAAAAAGCAACGCGCACTGCTCTGCTACAGGAAGTTCAGCATTCGCCGGTCGGCGGCGATGTTCTTCACGTCGATTTTCACGCGATTTCAATGGACGAGAAAATTCAAGCCGATGTTCCGCTCGAAGCGCTTGGCGTCCCAACTGGCGTGAAGAATTTCGGCGGCCTGCTCGAACAGAATTTGCGCGCGCTGGCGATTGAGTGTTTGCCGCGCGATTTGCCGGACAAAATTACAGTCGATGTATCGGAGTTGAACATAGGCAATTCGATTCACGTTCGTGATATTAAACTTCCGTCGGGTGTGATCGCAAAAGTTCAGCCCGATTTGACGGCGTTTTCGGTGATGGCGCCGGTGATCGAAGAAGAGCCGGTTGCGGCCGAGGCTGAAGCGGCCGCGGCGGCTGGTCCGGAAGTGATCACGGCCAAGAAGGAAGAAGGCGAAGCGGCCGCACCGGGTGCTGGCGCGAAAGGCGCCCCGGCAGCCCCCGGGAAGGGTGGCGCTTCGGCTCCGAAAGAAAAAGAGCAGAAGAAGTAGGTGGATCGAGCGCTCCGCGCTCGATGTTAAGTGGCGGCGAAGCCGCACAAATTTTATCATCGCCCGCGGAGCGGCCGATCCACCAAGTTCATGTCGGATTCAAACGAATATGCTCCTGCGCCGATTCGCCTGGTCGCAGGCTTAGGCAACCCGGGTGCTGAATACGCCCGCACTCGCCACAACATTGGCTTCATGGTTGTCGATCTTCTTGCTCACGAATCGGGAGCGGTTTGGGAGAAATCCGGCAAATGGGATGCGACTACGACAAAATTTCGCGATGTCACGTTAGTTAAGCCTGCGAGTTACACGAACCGGAGCGGCCACCCGCTTTTCGCGATTGCCCAGTTCTTTAAGATTGCGCCCCAGGAAATCTTCGTCGTGCTGGATGATTTTTCGTTGCCCCTTGGTCGATTGCGGATTCGGCAGGGTGGCGGTCCGGGCGGCCATAACGGATTGGAATCGACCATCGTGCAATTCGGCAGCGAAGAGATTCCAAGACTGCGTGTTGGAATCGGTCCGGCGCCAGCTGAAGGAGCTACCGATTACGTGCTCAGCAATTTTTTCGAGGAAGAAAAAGAGCTCGTAAGATCGACACTCAGCCGCGCCGCTGACGCAGTGAAATGCGCGATTGACAAAGGCGTCGTTTCCGCGATGAACACTTTCAACAAAATCGAAGAAGAATCATGAAGAATCGTTACGAAGCGTTGCTCGTCCTCAACTCGCAGGGGAAGGAAGAGAGCGTGCATGACATTGTCGAGCGTTTGGAATCCGAATTCAAAAAAGAGGGCGCCGAAATCGAGCAGGTGCAAAAAATGGACAAACGCCAGTTCTCCTACGTCGCCGGCCCACTTGATGCCGGTTTTTATGTGAACTTCATTTTCCACGCTGATCCACAGCTGGTTACGAAATTGCGTTCCAAATTTAAGCTCGACCCGGAAGTTTATCGCCAGCATTACCAGCGGCTGCGCGAGAAGACCGAAAAGAAGGAGCGGAAGGAAAAGCCGGCGAAAAAGTTGGCGCGTTCCAAGTAAATCCGCTAAGACTGGCGCATGGCCAGTTTCAATAAAGTTATTCTCCTCGGAAATCTGACGCGCGATCCCGAAGTGCGTTATACCCCCAAAGGCAGCGCCGTTTGCGACCTCGGTATTGCCATTAACCGTCAATACACCCTGGACAGCGGCGAAAAACGCGAAGAAGTCACGTATGTCGATGTTGTTCTCTGGTCGCGGCTCGCAGAAATCGCCGGCGAGTATTTGAAAAAGGGCCGGCCGATTTTTATCGAAGGCCGTCTCCAATTGGACACATGGGACGACAAACAAAGCGGACAAAAGCGGAGCAAGCTGCGCGTGATCGGCGAAACGATGCAACTGCTTGGCGGTCGTCCTCCCGGCGCAGGCGCCGGCGCGGCTGAAGGCGCCGAAGGCGGACGTGAATCGCGGCCAAGCAAACCTGCTCCGCCGCCGAAAGCCGGCGCCGCTGCCGAGCCCGACGACGACGAAATTCCGTTTTAATTCGGAATGCGTTGTAGCGGTGCTTGTGCCGAGCACCGAACTCAAATAAAAACAGGCGCTCGCCGGGGCGAGCGCCTCTACCACATGAACTCCACCGAAGCGTGCATCGCGCTCAACATGCTGCCGACGGTTGGGCCGGTGCGGTTGCGAAAGCTCCTGCAGATTTTCAAGGAACCGGAGAACATCCTAGCCGCCAAACGTGATCAGCTCCGCAAAGTTGAAGGAATCGGTAAGGACGTGGCCGATCAAATTTCAAACTGGGAGTCGATTGTCGATCTTCCGGCGGAGCTGAAACGCGTCAAAGAATTCGGCGCGACTGTAATCACGCAGAGTTCGCTCTCGTACCCGAAACCGCTGCGTGAGATCCATGCCCCGCCAATTGTGCTTTACGTTTGGGGCGAAATTCAGGAGCGCGATCATCACGCGCTCGGAATCATCGGCGCGCGCCGCACGACTCATTACGGGAGCGAGTCTGCGAAAAAACTCGCGTATCAACTGGCGTATGCCGGTTTGACTGTAATCAGCGGTCTGGCGCGGGGAATCGATACGGCCGCGCATCAAGGCGCGCTGGCCGCGAAAGGGCGCACGATCGCAGTCATCGGCTCGGGATTGTCGAAGCTGTATCCGCCGGAGAACCGCGCGTTGGCCGAGAAAATTTGCAACAGCAATGGCGCGGTCGTGTCTGAATTCTCGATGGAAATCGAACCGGACCGGCAAACGTTTCCGATGCGGAACCGGATTATCTCCGGCTGGAGCCACGGCATTCTCGTGGTCGAAGCGGGCGTCAACAGCGGCGCGTTAATTACGGCCTCGCAGGCGCTGGAACAGGGCCGCTCGGTTTATGCTGTCCCCGGACATATCAATGCTCCGAGCGCGATCGGCTCGAACCGGCTTATTCAGCAGGGCGCGAAGCTCGTCATGGACGCGAATGACATTCTCGATGATCTCCAAATTCTCTTGCCCGAAACGAAACCGTCGCCACAAGCCGCAGCCCGTCCGCTGCCTCCGCTCTCGGACGAAGAGCGCCGCGTTTATGACGCGATTGAGGCAACGGAAACGCCGATCGACGAAATCGCCACGAAATCAAATTTGCCAAGCGGCACAGTCTCTTCTACTCTCCTCGGCCTTGAGCTGAAGCGGCT
>CATPAW010000033.1 GCA_955652255.1 uncultured Chthoniobacterales bacterium
GATTGCAAGTGTGCAGCGGCTCGAGCTGCAACACAGTGGCGAACTTTTTCGTGCCACGAAGCTTTTGCCCGATCATGTAGCCCGCGATTTTCGTCGTTAGGGCAAGGGGAAATCTCATAAGACCGAGGATACTAACGAGGGTCTCCGACGTGTCAATAGACGCACGCCCAATGTGAAATAGAACCAAATCGGCTTACAAAGCGAGCAAATCATACGCGATCATTTTATGCGCTTAAGTTATCAGCCGGCAAATGCGCAGAACATTGTACGCAATATCTGTCAGGGCGAGGCAGATGAGGCAGGCGGCGAACAATTCGACAAATGAAACTCGTCGCCCCGCGAGGGCAAAAGTGCGATCTTTTCCCAGGCCCAGAACCAGCGTTGAGGCGACGAACACAAAGGGCAAAAAGAGTGACAGAATGAATCTGCTATCGCTGACAATCGCATCGTACCACGCATACAGGAGCACGTAGGAAAAGAAGAAGAGAAAACAAAAAATCGCCGCGAACGGGTTTTCCGCTATCAATCGACAGGCCAGTTGACGTTGTCGGGACGCGAGGACCGCAGCCGTGAGAATAAAGAGAAGCACGAATTTGTAATAGCCCGTCGCCTTCGCACTTCGCGTCGCTAATGTTTTCAATCCGTGGCCTAATCGATAAGCAACCTGAGCGGCGGAATGTTCTCGCCAGTATTTCCCCGGCGAAGGAACCTGATCCGGCGGAAAATCACGCCCTCCTCTGCTGTTGTCATATGCCTTGGTGAATGCCACCGCTTCCGGCCACGAATCGCACCACATGTAAAACGTCGAATTCACATTGTAGAAATAATGTCCGAAAATTTGTTTGCTCGTTCGGATGTAGGGAGAAATCACGGCGCCGAAAGTCCCGATTACCAGCAATAGCAGCCCGAATCGACGCAATGCTTCACGCAAGCGCGTGTCCGGCTGGGCACGATATTCCCAAAAACTTTGCCCGAGAAATACGACTGCCCAAAATCCGAGCGCCGGCAGGATCGATGCTTTTGTCAAATGTGCGATGCCGGTCGCAGCACCGCTGAGTATTGCGAGCCACCAGCGCGGTGCGGTCAGCATCCGCACCAGAAGAAGAAATGAGCAAAAGCTGAGGAAATAAAAAAGTACCTCGGTTTGCGCTAACCCCGAGCGGTACACAAAAACGCCAAAAGTCGTCATGACGAGCAGCGCTAGCGCGTGGAAAGTTGGGAAAAATTGTCGGAAAATCAGAAACAACAGTAGAAGAATGAGAATTGATAAATTGATATTGAATGACTGGGCGCGTGTAAGGAACTGCGTCTCGCTCAGGCCGGGGCGATAAATAAGCGACAGCAGAAATGGGAAAACCGGCATGCGGTTGCGTCGACCGACGACGGTGTAGCCGCTGTCATGCATCTGCTTCGCGTAGGCGAGGTACGCGGCCTGGTCCGCGGGCGTGACAATCACCTCCCTCCGGGCCTGCGCCTCCAGGCCGTAGACGCTTAGAATCGCCACAACGATGACGACGATAAAATCGCGTCGGCGAAAAAAATGCGTCACCGCTCGGGAAATTACGGCGCTTGCCAGCCGCGCCGGATCAAGCTAATGGCGATGGCGGCGAGCAAAAGCGCAATTATTTTCGAAACACCACGCAAACCTTGCTTGCCCATCCAGCGAGTGAAGCGGCCGGCGTTGCACAAGGCGATGGCGACCAGAGCGAGATTTACCAGGAGCGAAAGGAGCGTGAAAAAGAGGCCGACTGAATCAACCAGAATGAGCAACGCGGTGAGCAGTGCCGGGCCCGCAATCAACGGCATCCCGAGCGGGACGACACCAAATTCATCGCTTCCGCCGCGATCGGGCGGACCAATCCCGACCAGTTCGCGCACGGCCAGGCAAAGCAAAATCAAGCCGCCACCGACCTGAAAATCGGCAACCGTGATTCCGAGCGCGCCGAAAATAATTTTGCCGAGAAAGATAAAGCCGATCGCGACCAAAAGGGCGGTGAAAATTCCGAGAAAGGCCTGTCGTTGTCGATGTTCGTTTGAAGCGCTGCTGCCGAGTCCCATGAAAATCGCTACCAGACCGATCGGATCGATCGCGACAAAGACCGGAATAAAGGTGAGCAGAAATTTTTCGATCACGGATTAAATTGCACGGCATGTTTTCGCTTTACCGAGTATGCTTTCTACACAATCATCGCGCTCTCAATCAACCAAACCTTTCCGCATGAAACGTTTCTACCTGTCGATCTTGCTCTCGGTTGTTGTTGTCGATCTTTGCGATGCCGAACGCAAAACCGTCAATGATTTCGGGGCGGCGGCGGCCAAAGCGAATGCCGTCCTGACTATTCCCGATTGGGAGCAGACCCCGGAAGCGGTCGATGCCGCGATGAAAGACGCAATTGCGAAAGCGAACAAGGCGCTCGATCAAATCGGCGCTCAAGACCCAGGCAAAGTCAGCTTTAAGAGCACGGTCGTCGCGCTCGATGATCTTACCTATGCGGCCACTCTCGAGGCGAATAAAGCCACCATCATCAAAGAAACGAACACGAATGCGGCGATGCGCACAGCGGCGGAAAACGCCGTGAAAATTTTCCAGGATTGGACGGTCAGCATCGATTATCGGGAAGACGTTTACAAAGCGCTGAAAGCCTTCGCCGACACTCATCCAAAACTTTCCGGCGAAGACGAGAAACTGCTGTTTGAGACGATGCGCGATTATCGGCGAGCTGGCTTGGAACTCTCCCCGGACAAGCAGAAGGAAGTCGAGCAACTGCGCAAGGAGTTGTCGAAGTTAGGCACCGATTTCGACACGAACATTGTCAAAGCCAAAGCGCCGGTCGTTTTCACAAAAGCGGAACTGGATGGCGTTCCGGAAAGCTTCTTCGCCTCACCCGGCGTCAAAACCGGCGATGACGCCTACACCGTGATGGCGAATGTCACCTGGCAATTCATAGTGGTGGAGGAAAACGCCAAAAGCGAGGCCACCCGCAAGAAGCTTTACGTGATTCACGACAGTTTGGCGAAAGACACAAACGTGTCCGTGCTCAATCAAATGGTGCTTCTGCGCAACAAGATCGCGCTGCGGCTCGGCTACAAATCGTGGGACGACTACCAAACCGAAACGCGTATGGCCAAGACCGGCGCGGGCGCGAAGTCTTACATCGGCAATCTCGTCGCCGGCATTCAACCGAAGTTCGATGCGGAAGTTTCCACGCTTCAGAAAATGAAAGCCGCGGACACAAACGATCCCAACGCCAGGATCGGAGTCTGGGATTGGCGTTACTACACGAACCAGCTCAACAAACAGAAGTACGCCGTCGATAAGGAAGCGCTCCGCGTTTATTTCCCTTTTCAAAAAGCGCTCGAGGGAATGTTCAATATTTATCAGAGCATTTTCGGCCTGAAGTTTGAAAAAATCACCGCGCCCTACAAATGGATCGATGATTTGCAGCTCTTTCTCGTGACCGATTCCGCCAGCGGCGAACCGCTTGGCATGTTTTACCTCGACATGTTCCCGCGCGAAGGAAAGTTCAATCACTTCGCCGAGTTTGAAATCATCGGCGGCAAACTTCTGCCGGACGGAAAATATCAGCGGCCGACGGTCGCGTTGCTTTGCAATTTCCCGCCGCCGAGCGTGGACAAACCTTCGTTGCTAAGTCATTCCGATGTCGAGACACTTTTCCATGAATTCGGTCACGCGTTGCATACAATCACAACGCGAGCCAAATACGGCCGCTTTGCCGGGACCAATGTGCCGCGCGATTTTGTCGAAGCGCCCTCACAGATGTTGCAAAACTGGGTTTGGGACAAAAAGGTGCTCGACACTTTCGCGGCCGATTATCGCGATCCGTCAAAGAAAATTCCGGCGGAGATCATCGAAAAGATGAACGATGCGAAACTGGCCACGGCCGGCGTTATTTATCGGCGACAGTTTGCTTTCGCTTCGCTCGATCTTGCGTTGCACGATCAGCATCCGCAAAATGAGCCCTACGATTGCGTCGCGCTTTCAAATCCAATTCTCGAAAAAGTTTTTCTGCCGATCGACCCGAACACGACGTTCGTTTCCTATTTCGGCCACTTGAACGGGTACGACGCAGGCTACTATGGCTACGCCTGGGCCGATGCCATCGCCGCGGACATGGCCACCGTTTTCGAAAAAGCGAAAGATGGTTATCTGGACAAGCAAGCCGGCTCGCAATTGCGTCACGAAATTTACGAACAGGGCGATTCGCGCGACGTGACACTGTCGATCGAAAAATTCCTCGGCCGCAAACAATCGATTGAGCCGTTCCTGAAAAAAATCGGCATCGGAGGGGAAAGGAAGA
>CATPAW010000034.1 GCA_955652255.1 uncultured Chthoniobacterales bacterium
ATCGCAATTTGCCGTGCATTGGCGTGTTGCGAAAGGAATTGATCGCGCCATCGACCTGACCGGCGATGAAAGTGCGCGTGCAATTTTATTCGCAGTTGCGCGACCTGTCCGGTGCGCCGGAGTTGATTGTCGATCTTGCGGAGGGAGCGACGGTCGCAGAATTGTTGGGAAAGGTTTACGAAAAGGTCCCTGCGTTGCGTTCGCGAGACAAAAGTATTCTCGTGGGCGCGGGCGTGGAATTCGTCGATCGCAATTACAAAGTTCAACCGGGCGACGAAATCTCCATCATGCCGCCGGTGCAAGGCGGGTGACTGTAGCCGCCGCTCTGTGAGCGGCGCGATGCGCGGATGATGGATACTTGGGCGCCGGGCTTCGCACAGCGAAGCGGCTACAGAAAGCTAGTCGCGGAAGTTTTTGAAATTCGTCGCTACGCCGAAATCGCGGCTGCGGACGAATTGGATGACAGTTTGGAGTTCGTCCTTCTTTTTTCCGGTGACGCGAATTTGTCGATCTTGCAACTGGCTCTGCACTTTGAAACCTTGCGATTTGATGGCCTGGATAATCTCTTTGGCTTTGTTGCCTTCGAGCCCCTGCTGAATTTTCAATTCCTGTCGCGCGTGGCCCAGCGGTGAGATGGCCGGCTCAACTTGCTCGATATTGCGAAGATCGACACCGCGCTTGGACAGCTTGCCGATAACAATTTCGCGCAGGCCGCGCAACCGTGCCGCATCTTCCGCCGTCAGGGTGATCTTGTCTGTCTCATAAAGAATTTCAGCGGCGATGCCTTTGAAATCGAAACGCGCAGCGAGTTCTTTGCGCGCCTGGTTGAGGGCGTTATCGATTTCCTGCTTCTCTATTTCGGAAACAATGTCGAAGGAAGGCATTTGCGATATCGAATCTGTCCTTAAGGATTTACCTCGACGATTTTGATGTTCCCCTCCGTCGCGCGAATTTTGACGTCGGGCCCGGGGTTCGCGCCGATGACTGTGTCGATCTTCGTGACCTGGCCGTTTCGCTGTTTCTGATCGGTAAAATCGCTGGCAACTTTGCCGTTGAGAGATTCCGCGATCAGATGAAATGAGGCGTCCCCGGGAATGAAGGCGCGGGCGTTTCCCCGCGCAATTTTCGCGTCAACCGAAAATGACCGCTGCTCCCACCAATCGTAGCCGAGGTCGAGCCCGCCGTTGTTCACGGTGAGGCGCAAATCGCCAAAGCAATCGTGCTCATAAAGTCGCCCATTAGTGAGAGTGGCGTTCACGTTTCCACCGCGGATGCCATCGATCGACACTTCGCCATTAACCAATTCCACACGTGTTATCTTCGACGTTTCCGGAACGATGACGATATAATCGACCGTGCCGGAGCGGTCGAAAAGACCCCAGCGCGGCACCGGCGGAAAATTCGTTTCAATCGAAACGGAGTCCGGTTGCACCGAAATATCGACCGCAATCTTGTTCAGTCGATCCGTGGAGTACGCTTTTTTGATCGTTTGCACTCGCATTTCTGGCTTGTCCGAGCCGTAGATTCGAATCGAGCCGTCGCGGTTGCGAATGCTCAAATTCACGGCCGGGTCCACCGCATACATTTTTTCAGTGGTCTGCTCCAGTGGCTGTTCAATCGATTCCCCGCAACCGGAAAGAAGCGCGCACAATAATGCGACCAATCGCAGAGAGCGCCCCTTGTTCATCTCGACTGCCGCGCCAGCCCGCGCTCAAAAATAGCCGAGCACGTGGAGGAAATGGATTGCCGCAACCGCGCTAGTCGCAATCGCGAGCGCCGCTGTCGCCATGATAAGAACAAAAAGCGCGGCTTCACTTGCGAAATTGTATCGTGCCTCGTGGCGGAAATAGTCTCGGCTGATGTTGCGGAACGACGGGCCCGGAACATTGTCGCAATGACCACCGCTAAGATCGACATAGGAAGGCGCCTGATAATTGCAGTCGATAATCGAGGACAGACGCGCAAGCCGCTCACCACGCTTGCCTGGTCTATCGGCGGCAGCAGTTGGTTTCATATCTTTTGGTTGAATTACTCTTTCCGATAAGATGCGTTCCGCATTCCTATTGGATTCAAATTGCTTTCTGCAACGCTGTCAATCGCCTCGCCGCGAAGCAAGGCTTGCCCGCGCTTTGCCCAGTTCCCAAAAAGTAAGTTCATCGAATACGATTTGCCTCCGCGCCGCCGACTTTTTAATATCGCTCCACTTAATCGGCTGAATTGTGCCAAGACTGTCTCGATCCTGGTGGGATTGGCTGTTCGCTATCGTAGCGATCGCAGGCGCAAGCGTTCTGATTCTGATTTCGCTCCATAATTTCCCAAGCGAAGCGCAGCCGCCGCAGAACCGCCCCATCAAATCGCAGGTCGCCGGTTATGTCAGCTCGAACGCGTGCCGCTCGTGTCATTCCGGAAATTACGCGACGTGGCATACGTCGTATCACCGCACGATGACGCAGGTGGCAACGCCGTCCAGTTTGCCGCAAAACATGGATCAACTCCAACTCGCATTGAATGGGACCGAATACAAAGTCGAACGCCGCGGCGACGCATTCTTTGTCCGCAAGCGACGGGAAGGCGCCGGCTACGGTGGCGGGCAACAGATCGTGCTCGTGACTGGTTCGCACACTTTGCAAATCCCGTGGCTCGAGACCGGCCAGGGCCGCACGCTCGAGCAACTTCCCTTCGCTTACATCGTCGCCGAAAAAATGTGGGCCCCAGTCAGTCAGACATTCCTGATGCCGCCCGACCTGAAGGAATATTATTCAATCGGGGCATGGAACGGTGCGTGCATGGACTGCCATGTTACGCAAGGCCAGTCGCGTTTTGTTGAAGGTAACCGGTGGGACTCGCGGGTCGCGGAGTTCGGGATTGCGTGTGAGGCGTGCCACAGTGAAGGGGCCGAGCACATCGCGCTGAATCGCAATCCCCTCCGGCGTTTCAAGATTCATCTCACGACGAGGTCCGATCCGAGCATAACGACTCCCGCCCGGTTGAAGGCGCCGGACTCAGCGCTCGATTGCGGCCAATGCCACAGCGTTTGGGCTTTCAACAACATGACGGACAAAATCGATTTCAATCGGCACGGCTCCGGCTTCCGTCCCGGGCAACACGATTTGGTCCAGCGTTTCGTTGTTCAACCGAAAGAGGAAGATCACCGCGAGCAGAAGGATTTCATTCGCCGGACCGAGCCCGATTTTGTCGGCAATCGGTTTTGGGGCGATGGAATGGTTCGAGTGACGGGCCGAGAACTCAATGGGGTGCAAGCCTCGCCTTGTTTTCGCGGGGGCCAATTTTCCTGCATCTCCTGCCATGAAATGCATCTCTATCCAGCCGAGAGTGCCGCGTTGAAAACCTGGGCGCGGAACGGACAATTAAAACCGCGGATGGAATCCGATCAGGCGTGTTTGCAATGCCACACCGACATGACGGCAAGACTCGTCGCGCACACTCATCACGCCGCTGATTCCTCGGGCAGCCGCTGTTACAACTGTCACATGCCAAACACGACATTTGGCTTGCTCCACGCCATTCGCAGCCATCAGGTTTCCTCGCCCACAACGCGCGAAAGCACCGACTACGGACGGCCGAACGCCTGCAATCTTTGCCATCTCGACCGAACGTTATCGTGGACTGCGGAAAAACTTCACCAGTGGTATAACCAGCCTGTGCCGACTTTGTCGCAAGACGACCAAACCATTGCCGCGGCTGTGCAATGGCTCGTGAAAGGCGACGCCGGCCAGCGCGCGCTCCTCGCCTGGGGCCTCGGCTGGGAACCGGCGCAGAAAATCGCGGGAGGCGATTGGTTTTATCCCTATCTCATTTACAGCCTCAACGATCCGTATGCCGCGGTTCGCTTCGACGCGTGGAAATCGCTGCAAACGCTGCCCGGTTTTGCGAATTTTTCTTTCGACTTCACTGCGGCCGAAGGCGTTCTCAACGAAGCGGCCGCGCGCGCTTATGGAAAATGGTTGCGCGATGTGCGCTCCCCGAGCGCAACTTACCGGCCCGAGACGCTGCTCGATTCGGATGGACGTTTACAAAAAGATATTTTTCAACGGCTTCAGAGTGAGCGCGACGACAAGCGGATCATCCTGTCGGAATAATGCAAACTACTACCCGCGGGCAAACTCCCAAAAAGAAGGCCCACCGAAATTTACGGTTCGGCTGGTGGTCGCTTCTTATTTTCCTCTTGTTCGGCGGTGCGCTCGAAACAATGCACGGCTTTAAGATTGGCTGGTATCTCGACGTCGGCAACGAGGCGCGGCGATTGATGTTCACTCTCGCGCACGCACACGGCACGCTCCTGGCGCTGGTCAACATCGCCGCCGGATTGACCGCGCGAAATGTCGTGCGCTTCGATCTCCGGCCGTCGACGTCACTGGCATTGATTTGGGCGGCGATCCTTCTTCCCGCCGGATTTTTTCTCGGAGGAGTGGTCACCTACGGCGGCGACCCGGGACTGGGCGTATGGCTCGTGCCCGTGGGCGCGATTCTACTCTTCTACAGCATCGCGCGCATCGCGCTGGATCTCTCGAGGCTTAAATAGGCAAGCGGCAATCGATATGAAACATTTTCTCTTTGTCGGCATCTGGTTTTGCACCTTCAGTGTTTACGCCAAATTACCAGAGCTCATTCCCCGCGAAATTCTTTTCGGTAATCCGGAGCGCTCGCATCCAGAAGTCTCACCCGATGGCGCACAGATCGCCTGGCTCGCGCCGGACAAGAATGAAGTGCTCAACGTGTGGG
>CATPAW010000035.1 GCA_955652255.1 uncultured Chthoniobacterales bacterium
GCAGAGAACGATTCGCATCTTTGGGCCGAGAGATACGATCGCAAACTAACTGACATTTTCGCAGTTGAAAGTGAGATCGCCACGAAGATCGCCGACGCGCTACAGGCAAAGCTTACCGGCGCCGAGCGACGAGCGATCTCTTCACGTCCTACCGAAAACAGCGAGGCGCATCAGCTTTATTTGAAGGGACGATATCACTGGACCAAATTCTTCATGCCGGGTCACGAAAAGAGCCGCGATTATTTCCTTCAGGCGATCGAACTGGATTCGTCCTTTGCGCTGGCTTATGCGGGCTTAGCGGTTTATTACGCCTTCGCGTCGACTAACGGCATTTTGCCGCCTAATGAGAATTGGCCAAAGGCGGAGAAGGCGGCCAACAAAGCGGTGGCTTTAGATGAGACGCTGGCCGAAGCTTGTAATCCGCTGGCTGCTGTCAAACTGTACTATAACCGGGACTGGCCTGCCGCGGAGCGCGAATTTCGTCGCGGGATCGAACTGAATCCGAACTTTTCCGACATACCGCATCACTACGGCTTATGTTTGGGTTTGTTCGGACGCAACGAAGAGGCCTTGACACAAATGGAGCGTGCTGCCGAGCTTGACCCCTTCTCGCCAGGTTTGAATCTGCACTGGGGGAGGCTTTTCTTCCTTATACGCGAGTACGATCGCGCGATAGACCAGTTCCGTAAAACATTGGAGCTGCATTCGAGTTATGCAACGGCGTATGAATGGCTCGGTGACGTTTACGAGAAAAAAGGGATGGGCAGGGAAGCCATAACGGAATGGAGCAAAGGCCTGACTCTGAGCGGTGAAGACGAGCATGCGTCTATCGTTGAACACGCTTACACTAAATCGGGCTTCCAGGCAGCTGTTCGCGCGTTGGCGCAAAAGAAACTCGAACGATTGAATGAGAGAACTGCTCGGGGCGAGTACGTTCCGGCGGCAGAATACCTGATGGCCTACGTGCGATTGGGCGATCCGGAACAAGTCTTCGCCTGGCTTACAAAGGTTGAAGAGGAACGCACCTGGTTCGCGCTCGAAACTAGAGTCAATCCGATCCTCGATAGTCTGCGCGGCGATCCGCGCTTCGAAAAAATCGTCGCCTCGCTCGCGCCGAAAGACGCGAAGCAATGAATGTGCAGGCGTTTGTGACGTTGTGTGGGAGAGAAGAAGTCCATGAATCGAAGTCGCGAACCGTCCCGGCTTCCGAAGACGACGGCGAGAGCCACGCCAAATGGACGCGCTGCTTCTCAATCGCGATGGACGAATTGGCAAATCTTTTCCGCCGCCACCTGACGGACGACCAGCGCGTCATGCTGGTGCGGTGCGGGACATTCTCAACGTGGCGGCACAGGCGCGAACACAATACGGGCAGCGGTGTTATGCATTGCCGTTATGCAAAAGTCTTTTCCGCCTATTTCACGAGGGAACCGGTGAGGGAGGGATTCGAAGCCTCGAGACTTTATTTATTCGAGCGAATCTCAATTCCATAATATAGAGTGGCGACATTAATTTTAATAGGCGTGGTGTTATGACTTTGCGTTATGACTTCGCTAGTTGAAGACGATTTCTGTTATGTAAGTATCTGGTGTGCAAGTAACTATGCGCGATGCAGGGTTCGAACCTGCGACTTCTTGCGTGTGAAGCAAGCGCTCTACCACTGAGCTAATCGCGCCATTGACAGAAGTGATAAGTGACGAGTGGCAGGTGATGAGTCAAGAGGACGCCACAGTGTGCGTCACTCCGCGGCAAAAAGCGATGCGCTTGCCCTGCAAGGCATCGTGTTTTATCTAGAAGAATGTCCGAACATAAAATTACTCTCACCTGGAAACGCGGCGATTTGCCGTTCGACTATCAGAAATATTCGCGCGATCACACTTGGAAATTTGATGGCGGCCACGAAATGCAGGCCTCGGCCGCGCCCGCCTATCTCGGCAATCCGAAGCATGTCAATCCGGAGGAAGCATTTGTCGCTTCGCTCTCAAGCTGCCATATGCTCACCTTCCTGGCGATCGCCTGTAAGCAAAAGTTCGTGCTGGATGAATATGTCGATGAAGCGGTCGGTCACATGGAAAAAAACGCGGAGGGAAAAATGGCGATCACACGCGTGACATTACAACCGAAAATCAAATTCTCAGGCGAGAAACAGCCGAGCAAAGAAGAGCTCGACAAAATGCATCACGCCGCGCACGAAAATTGTTTCATTGCCAGTTCGGTGAAAACCGAGATAACGGTCGAGCCGCAGCAGGGTTAATCAGGAATCTAGGAAGCCAGGATAGATTTTCTCTTTTCCTGATTCATTGTCTTTGTATTTCCTTCGTGGTTTCCTGGGTTCCAGATTCAATCTGCGGTTAACTCTGTTTCGATGAGCGCGCCATCTGATTCCCAGCGCATGGAAAAGATCGTCAGCCTATGCAAACGGCGCGGGTTCATTTTCCAATCGAGTGAAATTTACGGCGGCCTGAACGGCTGTTGGGATTACGGCCCGCTCGGCGTGGAGTTAAAGCGGAACCTGAAAAATTATTGGTGGCGGGTGATGGTGCGCGAGCGCGACGACGTCGTTGGCATGGATGGGTCGATCTTGATGAATCGTGCCGTTTGGAAAGCGAGCGGTCATGAAGACACGTTCAGCGATCCAATGGTCGATTGTCGATCTTGCAAGGCGCGATTGCGCGCTGATCAGCTCATTGACAAGAAAGGCGTCAAGCAGTGTCCGAATTGTGGCGGGAAAGATTTGACCGAACCGCGCGCATTCAATTTGATGTTCAAGACATACGTCGGCGCGACCGAAGACGAATCGTCGATAACATATCTCCGTCCCGAGACAGCCCAGGCCATTTTCGTTCAATTCAAAAACATTCTCGAAATTTCGCGCCGGAAATTGCCCTTTGGAATCGCGCAGATCGGCAAAGCGTTTCGCAATGAAATCAATCCACGCAATTTCACGTTTCGTTCCCGAGAGTTCGAGCAAATGGAATTGGAATATTTTTGCCGGGCAGAGGAGGGGATGAAATGGCTGGAGTATTGGAAGGAAGAGCGGCTCAAGTTTTATGAAAACATCGGCATCGCCCGTGACAAACTGCACGTACTCACGGTGCCGGACGCAGAACGCGCTTTTTATTCCAAAGGCACATATGACATCGAATACGATTTCCCGTTTGGCCGACAGGAACTCGAGGGCGTTGCCTATCGGACCGATTACGATTTATCGCAGCATCAAAAAGCCAGCGGAAAATCGCTGGAATATTTTGATGAGGAGACAAAAGAGAAATTTATTCCGCACGTGGTCGAACCGAGCGCCGGTGTGGATCGCACTGTTCTCGCTTTGATTTAAGAGGCGTATTCGGAAGATCAAGCGCCGGACGAAAAAGGAAAAATGGAAACGCGCACCGTCCTGCGCTTTCATCCGCGCATGGCGCCGATCAAATGCGCGGTGTTTCCGCTTTTGAAAAACAAAGAACAACTCGTCGCGAAAGCGAAGGAGATTATCGATCTTTTGCGGCCGCACATGTCGATCTTTTATGACGAAAGCGGCGCGATCGGGCGGCGTTATCGGCGGCAGGACGAAATTGGTACGCCCTTCGGAGTCACGGTCGACTTCGAAACACTCGGTGAGAAAGATGTTGACCTTCGCGACACGGTCACGCTCCGCGAGCGCGATTCCATGAAGCAGCAGCGTGTTGCGATCGCAGATCTCGCGAGAATTCTCGGCTCGCGAATTTCCTAATGGATCTGGAGAAATTTCGCGAATACTGCCTAACCAAAGCTCAGGTTACCGAGGGCACCCCATTCGGCGAGGACGTTCTCGTGTTCAAAATCGCCGGCAAAATGTTCGCGCTGGCGGCGCTCGATGAGGTTCCGGCTAAGGTGAACTTGAAATGCGATCCCGATCTCGCGTTGGAGCTGCGCGAGCGGTACGAACAGGTTCGGCCCGGTTATCACATGAACAAGAAGCATTGGAATACGGTGGAGCTCGACAGTGGGATTCCGGAGGCGGAGTTGCGTAAGATGATCGACCACTCTTATGAGCTGGTGGTGAAAAGTTTGCCGAAAGCGAAGCGAAAGTGTAGCGGCGGTCTATGACCGCCGATTTGATTAGTTTCGGGGCTCACAGAGTGCCGCTACAGGGTTGCCGCGCCGTGCAAAACTTCGCGGAGCTGGATTTCACCCACGTCCAAATGCAACGCTTCGCGCGCAACGCGCAAAAAACTGTCAGGTGCATCGGTCAGCGCAACCTCAAGACTACCGGAACTTCCCGACGGCGCGCGCAGTGATTGTCGATCCAGCAGTTCCGCGACAGCATTTGCGCAATTGCGAGCGGAATCGACGAGCTTGATTTTCTCTCCGAGAAAGCGCGCAATCGCATTGCTCAGCAACGGATAATGCGTACAGCCGAGCACGAGCGTGTCGATCTCCGCGCTTACGAGCGGCTCGAGGTATCGCGCGATCACGCGATCCGTCAGCTCGTCTTCGAGCCAGCCCTCTTCGATCAACGGAACCAATAAGGGACACGCTTTCCTGCTCACTCGTACATCGACATCGAGCACGCGCAGCGCTTTTTCGTAAGCGCCGCTCTTGATCGTCGCTCGTGTGCCGATCACTCCGACGTGCCGGTTGCGCGTTACCGCAGTCGCCGCTTGCGCGCCCGGTTTGATGACGCCAACGACGGGAACGGAAAGGGTCTTCTCCAATTTCGGCAACGCGACGGCCGAGGCGGAGTTACATGCGATCACAATCGCTTTCACCTCCTCATCCAATAGCATCTGCGTCATCTCGAGGCTGTAACGCTCGACCGTGCCGGCACTTTTCCCGCCGTAAGGAACGCGGGCGGTGTCGCCGAGATAAAAAATTTTCTCGTTAGGCAGCAAATCGCGCACTGCCTTCACGACGGTGAGCCCGCCAATGCCGGAATCAAAAACGCCGATGGGGCGCGGATCGCTCATGCAGCCGGAAGGTGATGGCGGTAGCCTGCCGCCGCAAGTGTTCACCCTTTTCATTTTGCAAACCCGCTCGGCCTTCGGATGATTCATCGCGATGGCTGAGCTTTCGAAAACCTACGACCCGAAATCGGTCGAACCAAAATGGTACGTACGTTGGATCGACAATCACGATTTCGAAGCTGACGCGCGGTCATCGAAGCCGGCGTTCTCGATAGTCATTCCGCCGCCGAACGTTACCGGCACGCTCACTCTCGGGCATGTTCTCAACAATACGATCCAGGACATTCTCGCGCGTCGCGCGCGCATGCTCGGTTACGAAGTACTCTGGCTTCCGGGGACCGATCACGCCGGCATCGGGACGCAAACTGCTGTCGAGAAATATCTCCGCCGCACTGAAAAAAAAACGCGCCACGATCTCGGTCGGGAGGAATTTCTGCGCCGCGTCTTGGAATGGCAGGATAAACACGGCGGCATCATTATCGAACAACTCAAACGCCTCGGGTGCTCGTGCGATTGGTCGCGCCAGCGCTATACGCTCGATGACGATTATGTCCGCGCCGTCCAAAAAGTTTTTGTCGATCTTTACGAGAAGAAGCTGATCTATCGTGGCGTTCGAATGATCAATTGGGACCCGGCCGCGCAAACGGCGCTCTCCGATGAAGAGGTCATCTCCAAACCGCAAAAAGGAAATCTTTACTATGTGCGGGATGAGATCGTGGAAGAGCCGGGCCGATTTGTGGAAGTCGCGACTACGCGGCCGGAAACCATCATGGCCGACACAGCGATCGCAGTTCATCCGAATGACAAACGATATGTCGATCTTATCGGTAAACACGCGTGGCGTCCGCTTGCGCGTGAAAAACTTCCCATCGTTGCCGACGAAGCGATCGACCCTGAATTCGGCACCGGCGTTTTAAAGGTCACGCCTGGCCATGACAAAATGGATTTCGAGATCGGTCAGCGTCACAATTTGCCGATTCTCGATGTGCTTATGCTGGATGGCCGGATCAATTGTCCGGCGGTCCCAGAGCTGCACGGTCTCGATCGATTCGAAGCGCGAAAAAAAGCGGCTGAGTTATTGAAAGAGCGGGGATTGCTTTCAAAGGTTGAGCCGTACGAGAACAACGTCGGCTACAGTGAGCGCAGCGAAGTTCCGGTCGAACCACGCGTCAGCGAACAATGGTTTTTGCGTTATCCGAAAACGAAAGAAGCGCTCAGCGTCGTGCGCGATCATCTCATCCGCTTCTTTCCCGCGCATTGGGAAAAGGTTTACGTGCAATGGCTGGAAAACATTCAGGACTGGTGCATCAGCCGCCAGGTTTGGTGGGGCCATCGCATTCCCGCATGGTACGATGTCGATGGAAACGTTCGCGTCCAGATCGACTCGCCGGGCGAAGGTTGGACGCAGGATCCCGACACGCTCGACACCTGGTTTTCGTCCTGGCTCTGGGCGTATGAAACGATGGACGAGGAAACTCGCAGGAAGTTTTATCCGACCTCTGTGCTCGTGACCGCGCCGGACATTATTTTCTTTTGGGTGGCGCGCATGATCATCGCCGGACTCGAGTTCAAGCCCGGCAAATCGGAGCGCATCGAAGACAACATTCCATTCCGTGACGTGTTCTTTACCGGACTGATTCGCGATAGGCAGGGGCGCAAAATGTCGAAGTCGTTGGGCAACTCGCCCGATCCGCTCGAGTTGATCGACAAGTATGGCGCAGACGGATTGCGTTTCGGCCTAATGCGCATCGCGCCGAGCGGACAGGACATTCGCTTCGACGAAAGACAAATCGAGGAAGGCCGGAACTTCGCGACCAAGCTTTGGAACGCAGCGCGCTTTCGGCAAATGCACGGACCGAGCGCGGCCGCGCCGAAGATCGATCCCGCAGTCGCGGGATCAATCTTTGCAGTCGAAGTTTTGGCGCGATTGAACGAGACGATCGACGCGATCGAAGCCGCATACCGCCAATATCAGTTCAATACAGTCGCACAGCACCTTTACGATTTCTTCTGGAGCGATTACTGCGACTGGTTCGTCGAAGCAGCGAAGACTGACATTTTCGGTGAGGATGAGGCTCGAAGAAAATCCGCGCTTGCGGTGATGGATTTTGTGCTCTCGGCGGTCTTGCGATTGCTTCATCCGTTCATGCCGCACATCACCGAGGAACTGTGGTCGCTGCTCGGTTTCGGAGAAAAATCGATCCAGTTTGAACCGATGCCGAGAAAATTCGGACTGGACGATGTCGATGTTGCCGGGAAGCGAAAACTTGTGGCCGCGATCTACGAAACTGTTCAGGCGGGTCGAAATCTTCGCGCGGAAGCGAAAATTTCCTCAAGCACAAAGGCGCGTTTCATTTTGCGGGCTGACGAAAAAGAAATATCAGATCACGTGCCGGCGATTTCGCGTTTGCTGAACGCTGAGGAGGTAATTCTCGATCCAAAACATAAATCGGAGCCTGGAATTCCAGTTGCGATGACTCCGCTCGGCGAAATTTTTCTGGCAATCACCACGGCGGACAAAGCGGCGGAGAGCGAGCGCCTCAACAAGGAGATTGCGAAGTTGGAAGCGGAATTGCGAACGGTCGAAGAGAAATTGAAGAACAAATCTTTTGTCGTTCGCGCGCCGGCGACAGTGATCGAGGAACATCGGCTGCGACAGAAGAATTTCAGCGAGCAATTGGCGCGGCTAAAGCAAGCGCGCGCAAGCCTGAACTAAAAACGACGCGCTGATTCTCGATCTTGGCACCGCGGTGTTCAAAGAATTGTCGTAACTCCGGCGTGTAAAAAGTGCCGTCGTATTCGCTATTCAATTCCAGCCAAACGCGGCCCCGCGACGCAAGATACTTGGACAGGTCGTCGAGAAAGAATTCCCATTCCGGCACACCCCAAAGATCGGGCTGTTTGTGATTGTTAAAACAAATCATGAAAGCGGTGACGAGGTCGAATTTTTCTCCCAGATCGGGCAGTGGAACGAATGATTGCACGCGCCAGATGACGCGTCGCACGCCCAACATCCGCGTGCTTTCGCCGAACATGGGAAGATCATCGAGATCGAGACCGACGACTTCGTGTCCGAGCAACTGTGCGATGTAAGCGAAGTACCCGGCGCCGCAACCGAGATCGAGAATGCGTTTGCGCGTGACAATATCAAGCTCGACGTCGCGGATGCGGCGAATGTTAATGTCGATCCAACGGGGAAGATCGAGATATTTCGGCCAATCTTCGCCCGGATCATCGACCGCGTAGCGATCATAAATCTGTTCGAACTCCTTACGATCGATCGTGTCGATGATCGCGTTCGATTCGAGCTTGATGGGAACGCGCCACCCGAAGATGAAACGGCGGAAGTGGCTTCGGGCGCTGCTGAAGGCACGGCCGCTGGCCAGTTTTGCTATTTTGTGGGAAAAGCGCATGGGCTGTTTCAGGATACATTGCAGTTGTGGCGCGGTGCGGCAATTTCAATTAAAATGAAATAATGGCTCTCTGGAAAAGGCTGCTTTGGATCGCGGTTACTATTCTCGGGCTCGCTTCTGTCTGTGTGCTCGCGCTTTCACGCGGGGAACCGGTCAGTGCGCTCTGGATCGTCACGGCGGGCTTTTGCGCAGCTGCGATCAGCTATCGTTTTTATAGCAAATGGCTGGCGGCGAAGGTGCTCGTTCTGAATGATGGGCGTGCGACACCGGCGGTCGTGCAAAACGACGGCAAAGACTTTGTGCCGACGAATCGATGGATGGTGTTCGGTCATCATTTCGCGGCGATTGCCGGGCCGGGACCGTTGGTCGGTCCGGTGCTGGCGGCGCAATTTGGCTTCCTTCCGGGAACGTTGTGGATCCTGATTGGCGCCACGTTTGGCGGCGCTGTGCACGACATGATCATCTTGTTTGCGTCCGTCCGGCGCGGCGGCAAGACGTTAGGCCAGATCGTGAAAGAGGAAATCGGGTGGGGCGTAGGCGCACTCGCGCTCATCAGTGTGCTCGCGATCATGATTATTCTTCTGGCCGTCCTCGCGCTCGTGGTTGTGCAGGCGCTGGCCAAAAGTCCCTGGGGCGTGTTCACGATTGCGATGACAATTCCAGTCGCGCTGATCATGGGGGCCGGCCTGCGCAGCGGAAAATTCAACGTCGCCTGGATCACTGCGTTCGGGTTGGTTGGGCTGATCTTCGCAGTCTGGGGCGGACAATTTCTCGCGCAATATCCGGCGATCGAAGCCTGGTTTCGACACGATCAAAAATGGATCGCATGGGCGATCATGATTTACGGGTTGGCGGCGTCGATTCTTCCAGTCTGGATGCTGCTCACGCCGCGCGATTATTTGAGTACGTTTTTGAAACTGGGAACGATCGCGGCCCTGGCGGTTGCCGTGGTCTTGCTGCATCCAACGTTGTTGATGCCGTCGATCTCGCGCTTTGTCGATGGAAGTGGACTGGTATTTGCCGGGCCGGTGTTCCCCTTTGTCTTTATCACGATCGCTTGTGGCGCGGTCTCTGGTTTTCATTCGCTCATCGCTTCGGGCACGACGCCAAAGATGGTCGGGCGAGAGTCGCGCATTCGCGACATCGGCTATGGCGCGATGATCACGGAGATGATGGTGGCGTTGATGGCAATGATCGCAGCGTGTGTTTTGCAACCGGGCGAATATTTCGCGATCAACGCGAAAGGAGCCCCAACCGAAGTGGTCGCGAAAGTGTCGGCCGCCGGATTCCCGGTGACGGAAGAGCAGATGTCGATCTTAGCGCAAAATCTGGGCGAGAAGACGATGTTCGGCCGCGCGGGTGGCGCGCCGACGTTTGCCGTAGGCATGGCGCACATGTTTGCCCGGGCTTCGGCCAGTCCGGCGGCGCTCGCGCTTTGGTATCACTTTGCCATCATGTTCGAAGCGCTTTTTATTCTTACGACGATTGACGCTGGCACGCGCGTCGGCCGATTTTTACTGCAGGATTTGCTGGGCAACGTCTGGCGTCCGCTCGGCAATACGCGTTCGTGGAGCGCGAACTTCCTTGCCAGTGTGCTGTTCGTGGCCGCGTGGGGCTGGTTCTTGTATCAGGGCGTAATTGATCCACTCGGCGGAATTAACAGCCTTTGGCCGTTGTTCGGCCTGGCGAATCAATTGCTCTCGGTCATCGCGCTTTGTTTGGGCACGACGTTGCTAATCAAAATGCAGAAGACGAAATATCTTTTCGTCACGCTCGTGCCGCTCTCTTTCATGTGCGCGGTCACGTTTTCCGCTGGTTACCTGAAAATTTTCTCGGTTGACCCAAAACTTGGTTTCCTCACTGGCGCGCAGTCGTTGACCGAACAAGCGGGCGCGTTGACTGATCCGCACAAAGCCGCCGAACTGATTCGGCAAGCATCCGTCTGGCGATTCGACGCGTTGGTTGCGGCTTCGTTTCTCGTGCTCGTCCTTCTGATCGTGCTCGGCTCAGCGATTCAATGGTGGCAACTCATTCGCGGCACGAGACCGGTCGTGCTGCGCGAAAGCGAATTCATTCCAATCGCGCAGCTCGAAACAGTTCGCTCGTAAGAGCAAGGCTTGTTACGTGTCAGTGGTGTAATCGTCGATCTAACGATTACTTGCGCCGCAGCGGCACAATGATCTCCTGGTCGCGACACGCAAGAATGACGCGCCCATCCTCAATGGACTTGAGCTTGATCTGATAATTCTGAGAGCCCGATTGCAAGCTGAACTGCTGGCCTTCCTGCATGGTTTTGCCGTTGATAATCGCGAAGTGCGTTCCCAGGTCGAGGGTGATCGAAGTAAGGAGGAAGGCGGTTAAAGGAACGTCCGGCCCGGCATGGTTGGCGCTGCGATTCGACAGCTGGGCCGCGGGTTTAAAACCGATTGGCCAAAAAGGATTGCGGCCATTCCTCTCCATTTGAAAACAAGATTTGTTCTTAATCTCGAGCACGGGGGACTCGCCGCCCTGCAGGGCACCAAGGGCAATAACGAGCGGAAGGAAAAGAAATGCGAAGCTTTTCATTTCTTTTCAATGATGTTAACGGTGGCAAGACCGACATGCTGGAATTGGGATTGCTCCGGCAAGGTGTGGATGCTCAGCTTCGTGATCGACAGGAGAGGGGCGGTGTTTCCAGTTCGGCGATTGCCCGGCCTAACGTTCCGTAATCGGCCTGGGGGAGGTCGATTATCCAGCTGTATCTCATCCATCCGGTGAGCTCGGTTTGCTTGAAGCCGGTGCTGCCTTCGAGCCTCGCAACAACTTTATCGACCTGCTGGTTTGCAAAGAATGCTCTGACTCGAGGAGGAAACCAGGCGATCGGCGCGCCTTCCGGATTGAGGGCCTTTAATGCCGCAAAACGACCGGTCGAAGTTTTGGCGTTTTGTTCGAGTTTGACCGCTTTGTTCATTTGCTCCTTGGAGGCGTCCAGCTTGCTCTGAAGATCTTCAATCTTTAGCAGCATGTCATCGCGGCTTCGATTCAGCGGGCCGAGGAAGAAGCTAAAGTAAACGTAGAGTAAAAATACGAAGCCCATGGCACTAAGAAACAGCTTCTTGATCTGATCTTTGTTTACCTTCATGGATTCATTGTTTCCGGGCGCGCGCGGCAGCGGGCGATTCGCCAGGCTTGGGCACAGCGGCTGCGTTGAAATTTACGGTGAGAATGTAATGCGCCGTCGCCATGTGTGTGCCGGCCACATTAACGATGGCATCGAGGTCCTCGAGGGTTTTGAACTCCGCCTTCACGTCGCTGTAGCTCTGGCGAAACTGTTCGAGCAGCATCTGGCGTAGATCTTCCGCGACGGATCGTGGTTCGCGCCCGGCCGCTATGCCTTCAAGGGAGACGTTGATCCCTCTGTTTTCATCCTGAACGGCGCCTTCAAAATTGGTTAACTGCGTATTCGGCGCTACACAGCGTGAAACCTTTTGCAAAACTGGCGCCCAGAAGAATCGATTGTCGATGTAATCGTCGAGTGCCCGCGTCGTTTTAATGACGTCTTCAAGGTCCGCGACTCGCTTTTGCGCGGCGGTCACCCCTGGTTCGATCTTCTTCCAAGCTCGCTCGATTGTGGTCAATCGGCTCTTGATTTCCAGGGTTCGGTACGCGTTCCAAGTGTAATAAAGAAAAAGCAACACGCCACAGCCGACGAGCGCGATCATGCCGATCTTCAGCGGATCGCGCTGGCGTTGTCTTTGTTCCAGAATCTCCTCGTGAAGGAGGTTGAGATGAAGTGCCATCGCTAGTTAGGTTCTGAGGTATTCGAATGCCGCCCCGCAGGCGACGTTGAGCGAGACAAATTCATGGGGGAGGGCCTCTCGCTTCGGCGCGGAGAGGGCCACTTCACATGTCTCTAGGGGATCCCAAATTTCACACGGCAGCCCGAGCTCGTCGCTCAGCATCTGGAGAATGGTCTCGATGCGGGCTAATCCGCCGGAAACACAAACTCGGCTAATGCTTTCTTCCCTTTGCCCTTCGAAGAAGCCGATCGAGTTACGGACCTCGGTGGCGAGGCGCGCGAACGATGCACGGCAGATCTCTGCCATCCCCGGATCGCCCTGCTGAAGCAGCGTCCAGGCTGCATCTTTTTCGAGCGCACCATCTGCGGTGAGC
>CATPAW010000036.1 GCA_955652255.1 uncultured Chthoniobacterales bacterium
GCGCTCTTGATGAAATGAATATTTCCTTCTCCTAACCCACTATACGCGGCTTGCCCATCCTCGGCGTATCGGCTCCTCGGTTTTCTGTTCCCGCGATCGCGATGCCAGGTTGGAATTTCGACCATCGATGGGATTCGATACTTTTTTGCCACCCGGAGTGATAGCAAACAGTCGCCCGACCAGCTGTGAAATAAATCGTAGCGTCCAGTCGCCAAATGCCGCGACGCGATCCAATCAACATATTTCTTTTTCGCCCCATAGTAATAAGGCCGGTCGACAAACGAGATGAGACGGACTGGATGCCAGTGCAGCGAATGGATCAGTGATGCGGGAATTTCTTTTTGCCGATTGTCATAAGCAATTGCCTTTCCGAGAAACCCGCCGCGGTATGACGCACGCAAGGCCTCGAACGCGTCCGTGTCCAGCCCGGACCCACCGATACGGGCGAAGATTGAGTAGAGTAAATGCCTCGGCAACACGCGCGCGGCCAGGGGGGCGGAACGTGGTGGAGGAGGGGCGTTTAGAATTTCACCCGGCATCGGGTTACAATTATCCTGGCCGAACGCCAGCAAGTAAAGTGTCATTCCGAGCGGAGCGAGGAACCCCGCAATTTACGCACAGGGTGATTGTGAGATCCTTCGCTAACGCTCAGGATAACAATCAGCGAGATGTCGCCGCAAAAGCTCACCATCGGTTTTGTCCGCCGCGGCTATTCCGCCAGTGGCGGCGCGGAAGCTTATTTGAAACGGCTCGGACGCGGAGTTGTCGATCTTGGCCACGAAGCACAACTCTTCACCACGGACGATTGGCCGCAGGACGAGTGGACTTTCGGAGCGATCACGCGCTTGCCTTCCAAATCGGCCAATACATTCGCCGACGAAGTGGAACAACGGCGGCCCCTTATTCGCTGCGACGTTTTGATGAGTCTCGAGCGGATTTGGCGCTGTGACGTATATCGCGCCGGCGATGGTGTGCATCGTGCCTGGCTGGATCGCAGAAGAGAATTTGAACTGCCTCTGGAACGATTTGTTCGAGGCCTCAACCGCAAACATCGCGATTTGTTACGTCTCGAGAAATCACTCTTGGGCGATCGTGGCGCGACGCGCGTGATCGCAAACTCGCAAATGGTCAAAGACGAGATTGTCGATCTTTACGGTTATTCCCCGGACAAGATCGACATCGTTCGTAACGGTGTTCCGCTCGAGAAATTTCGCGTCGATCCAGAATTGCGAGAAAAATCACGCGCTGACTTGAAATTGAAGCCGGATCAAATCGCGCTTCTTTTCGCTGGCTCTGGCTGGGAACGCAAGGGATTACTTTTTGCGGTCGAAGGGATGGCGCTGTGCAAAAACCGGAAAATGCGCTTGCTCGTCGCCGGTCGCGGAAACCAGCGCTATTACAAATCAAAACGAGTGCAGTTTCTCGGCGAGGTGCCTGATCTTGTCCGCATTTACGCGGCCGCTGACATTTTTATTCTGCCGACCATTTACGATTCGTTTTCCAACGCTTGCCTCGAAGCGCTCGCTTGCGGATTGCCGGTGATCACCACGGGGGCGAACGGTTTCAGCGAAATCATCGAAGACGGCGTGCATGGCTCCATTGTTGATCTTGCAAACCACATTATTCGTTTGCGCGACGCCGTCCGATTTTGGTCCGACGAAGCGCGCCGCGTGGCCGCAAGATCGACAAATGCCGAGCGCGCGTCGCAGTTCGACATTTCAAGAAATGTTGCGCAAACATTACAGATTTTGGTTCAGGCCGCGGCGCGCGCCGCGTCGACATCGGGAAAAATCCGAAATACCTGATCGAGCCGCGCGATCTCAAAGATCGTTCGGACAGGTTCCTGCAAACCGGTCAGCGCGAACTTGCCGTCGTATTCCTGGACGTTCTGCATCCCTTCAATCAAGGCGGCGAGGCCAGAACTGTCGATGTAGGTCACGCGCGCAAGATCGACAATCAATTGTTTTGGCTTCTTCTCGATCATCATGTTGAGCGACGCCGCGACGCTGGGCGAAACGTGCAGGTCAATTTCGCCTTCCAGCGGCAGCACGTTCGGGCGATCCTTGCGCGGCATCGGGCAGGCAGCTGACTCAGTTTTTTTCATTCACTTCCCAATCGTCAATCGGTCACCATCCGAGCGTATCGATCACGCGGTCGACATCGGAAAGATCGTCGATCAAAAAATCTGGCTGATGTTCTGCGAGCTGCTCGCGATGCCAGGTGCCGGTGGCCACGGCAATGGTGCGTGCGCCAAAGGCTTTGCCGCAGGCGATGTCGCGCGGCGTATCGCCGATCACGTCGATGTCGCCGGCGGAGAATTCGCGACCATGTTTTTCCTTTGCGCGTGAGCGAGCGAAGAGACCAAGTTCGTTGCGATCTTGATGATCGTCGGCAAACGCTCCGAATTCAAAAAAATGCCAGACGCCGTAGTGTTCGAGTTTTAGTTGCGCGCCGCGCGAAACATTTCCGGTGAGAAGCGCGAGCACGAGATGTTTTCTCGATTTCAGCCTCTGCAACAACTCGAGCACGCCGGGAAGCAGTTTTCCTTGGCGGCGCGGCAGCTCAAGCGAAAGAAAATGGACGTAGCTGTCGAGAAAGGCGGTAATGTTTTCGCCCGTCGCCGCAATCTTGTGCTTCTGCAAGATGCTGGCGACGATGCCGGAATCGGTCATGCCCGCAATTTCGAGGTCGTGCAGATCGTCTGCAATCTCGAACCGCTCCGCCAGCGTCAATTTGAGCGCGTGGACGCCTGCACCGCCCGAATGGATGAGGGTGCCATCGATGTCGAAAAGGAGGAGACGCTTTTGCTGTTCTGTCATGTCGAGCGATTTGTTTTCCGGCTGAGCGAAGTCGAATGGATCGAGAGACATGTTTTCATTAAATTGCGCGCTTGTCATTTCGAGTATCGAGATCTGCATCGACCTTTCTGTAGCGGCGCTCGATGAGCGCCGAAACTAGTGCGACGGCTTCTAGACCGCCGCTACAATCAGAGCGCCGGCGCGCTCATCGTCAGCACCGCGATCACGCTGCCGAGGAAAGCGAGCAGGGCAACGCCCGCGGCACCAAAAATGACAGTGCCAGTGGGGTCTTGCTCGCGGTTTCGGCGCGGGAATGGAGAGGCGTTTGTAAAATCGACAGGTACCGCGCTAGACTCGGCCGGCTTCGCTTCAATTTTCTCGGGCTGGGGCAGGGGCTGTGAGCCGCGCGTGTCCGGCTCGAAACGCGCTTCGACCCCTCCGAAACGGATTCGGTCGTCGAAACGCAACACCGTTTCCGTGATGGGAATGCCGTTGACGCGAGTGCCGTTGGTGGATTCGAGATCCTTCAGCCGATAAGTTTCGCCGCTCAGTTCCACCTGCGCGTGACGACTTGAGACCGAGGGATCATCGATCACGATCGAGTTGTCGGGCGCGCGACCGATCGTGATCAGTTCTTCGGCAAGCTCGTGCGCAGTTCCGCTTATAGTCAGCTTCGGCATGGGGTTAATATTAGGCAGTTGTCTCGACGCAACGCAATAATTACGTGCAAATCATCGTCATCGCACCCAGAGATAAAGGTCCGAAACGCGGCGGAGTCGATAGCGATGTTTCCGTGCGTAATCGTTTAACGGTTGCTCGAGAACGCTCGTCTCGCCTCCGGTGAGGATTGCCGCGGGTGGCACTGCCGTCAGATAGGTTTCCAGATGCGCGGCATCCACGATCCCCACCGTGGGCTGGAACTGTTCAGGAACGAAAGGCGCGACGCGCCAGGCGAACGGTCCAGTCGCAAACTCTTTGTAGATCGGCGCATTACCTTCGAGGGGAAAAATCGGCACCAGAGTTAAAATTTCGCCATTTGTTAGCGCGCAAAGGTTTCGGCCAATCTCGTGGACCCGCAAGGGCGTCCACCGTTGCGGTGAAATGAAATCCCGCACGGACGGCAGATCAATTATCAGGTTGATTACGCTGACCACGGTCAAAAGGCCGGCGACGACGCGCGCACGGTGGCGATCGATGGTGTGCCAGGCGCGGGCGAGTCCAAAGACGACGCCGAGCAAAAGAAACGGAACGAGCGCGTAATAATATTGTTTATAGGACGGGGAGGGCGCGAGGGCGCCGAGCAAAAGGAAAGGAAGAGAGAATGTGATCAGTCGCAGCCGCCGGTCTGCCAATAAAATCTTCCAGCCCCCGCGCGCCGGTAGCCAGACCGCGAGATAGATGAAGGCGAGGATGAGAATGGCGTTCTGCGGGAATTTCAGGAGTTCGAATGGAAAGAGCAGTCTTCGAGACAACCAGACGCCGTGCGTACCGATGCTCGATTGGTAAATGCGGTTGAGCTTGCCGTTGTAAACGAAATTGTCGAAGACGAACTGAGTTGGTGCGCGCGCCCAGAGAATCCACGTCGGCCCGAGAGCAATGAAAAGCGTGGCCAGGAACAGAGCCAGATCGCGCAGCCGCTGGTTGCGAGTCGCCCGTTGATAGACAATAAAAAACGCAAAGGGCGCAACTAACGGAGCAAAACTTAATCGGGCCCCAATTGCCGCTCCGAGGAGGAATCCGGCCAAACCGAGCCAGAATCGGCGCCATCTTTCTCGGTCAGAAAGGAGAAGCGCGGCGAGCGCGGCCAGGCTCGCCAGAACCGGCAGATCGTGATTCCACGCGCGTCCGGACGTGAAGCGGAAAAGCCGATTTGCAAACAACGCGATCGCAGCAAGGCCTGCGATTATCCAACGCAGCGACCCAACCTTTCGAAAGGCGTTGGCGGTAAGACAAAAAACCAGGACGAGGGCGAGCCACCCGCACGCGACATTGAAACAACGGCCAGCGAGAAGAAGGTGATTGCATTTGGTGAAAAGCGCGGCGAAAACAAGCGCCAGATTGGGCAGATGGAAATAAGGATAGTCCTGGTAGGGCAGGTAGCCATGCCGTGCGAGCAGAGCGCCCGCCGCGATAAATTGTCCTTCATCGCGGTTCAGTTCCCGGGTCATGGCGCGCGTAAATAGGCCAAGGAAAAGCAGCAGAAAAAAAACCGTGATGCCTGATACGAGCAGGATTTTCTTGGAAATCGACCCCGTATTTTCGCTTGCCTGATTACCGCGCATCATTGTTTCACATCGATCTCCGGACGTTTCGCGAGCGACAAATCCGCGACGCCAGAACACCGCCGCGGCAGCCCAGGATTGGTATCAGACAGAAACGAGAACGACAAATCCCGAGTTGAGGGACACGCAGGGCCCATCGATTGACCTGCCCAGCGCAAACCCGCATAGTGCGGCTTTCATGGCCATTGAGCTGACGCGCAATTTTTGCATCATCGCGCACATCGATCACGGCAAGACAACGTTGTCGGACCGGTTGCTTGAGAGGACGGGCACGATTCACGAGCGCGATAAGCAGGACCAACTCCTCGATTCAATGGACTTGGAGCGCGAGCGCGGGATCACGATCAAGGCGCATCCGGTGGCGATGAAGTATCGCGCGAAGTCGGGTGAAACGTATCGGCTGAATCTGCTCGATACACCGGGGCATGTCGATTTTGCGTATGAAGTTTCACGTTCGCTCGCGGCGTGCGAAGGCGCGCTGTTGGTTGTCGATGCAGCGCAGGGGGTCGAAGCGCAGACGGTGGCGAATGTCCATCTCGCGCATAAACAAGGACTCACGATTGTGCCGATCATCAATAAGATCGATCTGCCGAACGCCGACGTTCCTTCGGTCCATCGGCAATTGGAAGAAATCCTCGCCATCCCAGCCGAGGAAGCCATCGATGCGAGCGCGAAAATGGGAATCGGGATCGACGAAATTCTGGAAGCAATCGTGCATCGCATTCCAGCGCCGCTAAAACCGAAGGACGAAACTTTGCGCGCTCTCGTGTTTGATTCTGTATTCGACGTTTATCGCGGCGTCATCGGCCATGTGCGGGTGGTGTCGGGAAAGATGGAGCCGGACCAGGCGATCAGGATGATGAGCAATGACGGTCGCTACGAAATCAAAGAAGTAGGCGTGTTCACGCCAAAGATGTTCGTGCAATCGCGGCTCAGCGCGGGCGATGTCGGCTATTTCATCGCGAACATCAAAAGCACGGCGGAGATGAAGATCGGCGACACTATTACCGATCAGCGCAACCCGGCGCGCGAACCGTTGCCGGGCTTCCAGGAAATTCATCCGATGGTGTTCAGCGGAATTTATCCGATTAACACTGGCGACTTCGAGCATTTGAAAGCGGCGATCGCGAAACTGCGCTTGAACGACTCGGCCTTTATTTACACGCCGGAAAGTTCGGTCGCGCTTGGATTCGGGTTCCGCTGCGGCTTTCTCGGGCTGTTGCACATGGAAATCATCCAGGAGCGATTGCGCCGCGAGTACAACATGGACCTCATCGCAACCAGTCCGAGCGTGGTTTACGAAGTTCTGACAACGGCGGGCGACACCCGTTTGATCGACAATCCCGCGCATTTACCCGAACCGAGTACGATTGCCGAGATTCGCGAGCCGATTGTGAAAGCGTACGTGCTCTGTCCGAACGAAAATATCGGCGACATCCTCCAACTCATTTTGGAAAAGCGCGGACAAATGGACCACACCGAAACGCTCGACGCGCGCCGCGTGATGTTGCATTGCGAATTGCCGCTGAATGAAATTCTCGTCGATTTTAACGACAAAATTAAATCGATCACGCGCGGCTACGGCTCGATGGACTACGAGCACTCCGGTTATCGCGCGGCGAAGCTGGTGAAGCTCGATCTGCTCGTGAATGGCGAGCCGGTCGACGCATTCTCAACGATTGTGCACAAAGACCGTGCGGAGGCGAGGGGACGTCAGCTTGCGGCGAAGTTAAAGGAAGTAATTCCACGTCAGCTCTACCAAGTCGCAATTCAGGCCGCGATCGGTGGAAAAATTATTGCGCGGGAGAGCGTTTCCGCCTTGCGAAAAAACGTGACCGCGAAATGCTACGGCGGCGATATCACGCGGAAGCGGAAATTGCTGGAGAAACAAAAAGAAGGAAAGAAACGCATGAAAAGCATCGGTCGAATCAACATTCCGCAGGAAGCATTTATCGAGGTGCTCAAAGCGCAATGAGCTTTTTTGTCATGTCGCTCGGAATGACAGAGAGCCAAGTGTAATTGTCGATCTTAGCCGTGTTTACCCCGCGTTACATTAAGCACAGCAAGCTGCTCCTGCGGCATGGCGAAAAGTACCTTCGCTACAAGAACGACCTGCTCAGTGCATCGACAAGAGAAGAGCTGAGCTCCACCTTGCAAAGCCTGCGAGAGGCCCTGCGAAAACGCGATCATGCTCGAATTAAAAGCGAGGCTGAAGCGCTCGACGAAAGATTGCACAAGTTGGCGCCGGTGACCTGGGAATCGCACTGGCGGGAAAACTGCGAAGTGATTCTGGTCGCAATCGTCGTGGCCGTAGGGATTCGCTCGTATTTTTTACAGCCTTTCAAGATTCCGACTGGCTCGATGCAGCCAACCTTGAATGGAATCATCGGTCATTCCACCACGGCAGCGGCGCCGAATCTTCTGCGGCAGATCGGCGAGTTCATCGTCCTCGGGCGCAATTATATCAACGTTGTCTCGCGTGAGGATGACCAGATCGTGCAACTCGAGCAGAGAAAAATTTTCTTTTTTTTCACATTCTCCCGGCTCACTTGTGAGCATCAGGAATTTTTGGTTTACGCGCCGCCGGAGACGCTCGGCCATGATTTTAACGTTTTTCCCGGCCGGGTTTGCCGGCGCGGTGAAGTGATCGCGCGCGGCTACGTGGACACAGGCGATCAGGTCTTCGTCGATAAAATCAGTTATAACTTCGTCAAGCCGCATCGCGGCGACGTGTTTGTTTTTCGCACGAACCACATATTGGGGATTCGCGAAGATCCCGAAACAGGCGCGCCGTTCTACATAAAGCGCCTGGCCGGCCTGCCGGGCGACACCCTGCGGATTCGCCCGCCATTTCTTTATGTCGATGGAAAAATCGCGGAGGGTTTTGGCTTCGCGCGCGTCATGGCGGCGAAGTTTTCCTATCGCGGCTATGCTTTGGGCGGCAATTATCTGGCGGAGGCAAATCGTTCCTTTGTCGTGCCCGAGCATGGTTATTTCGCCATGGGCGACAACAGCTACAACAGCTATGACAGCCGCTACTGGGGGCCGGTGCCGGACGACAATCTGGTCGGGCGGGGGCTTTTTGTTTATTGGCCGTTTAACCGGCATTGGGGTTTGATTCGTTAGGCCGTCTCCCCATGCTTTCCAGTTTGCCGCGCGTGTATCCGCTGCTCGGGTTTTGCGGCGGGTATGCGATCGTAATGCTTTTCAATCCGGTGCGGCAGGCGCTGCGCGATGGCTTCCGCTGCATCGCTCGCTTCAAGCGCATCTGGCTCACCTTTGTTCTTCTCGGGTTTACTTACTCCGTTTTCCAATTCGCTACTTTCACTCCCATTCAAAACTCGGCGGATCTCGATCTAAAGCAGGTTACGTCGATGCCAAGCTGGCACTGGCCGAGATTTGCAGAGGTATGGAGGGAGACTCCGTTGCCTGCACTCGAAGGTGTCGCGGGAATTTTCGATAATGCTACGACCACGTATCCGCTTTCGGTCGTCGCAGCGGTGCTCATGGTCCTCAACTGGCGCGGTCTGCACGGCGCGTTGTTGCGCGCCTTGCGGAAGCGATATCGCTCCGGGAGTTATTTCATTTATCTAATCCTGCTCCTCAGCGCGCTGGCCTCGCTTCTCAAACCCATTGTTTTTTGGCGGCTGCCGGAGTGGGGCGGCATGGTCCCAGCCGCAGGATTGTTGCAGATCTCGGCGACGGTGGATGCAGTCGCGTTCATCTTCGAATATTTGTTCGGAGTTTATATTCAGATTTATTTGATAACAGTCTGCATTACCTGGATTCGCGGGGTGAGTTTTGAGGAAGGCGCGCTCTTCCGCTTTGCCATGCGCCGTTTCAGTTATGTGCTGAAGTGGGCGGGGATCGTTGTGTTGTTGAGCACTTTGGTCGTGCGGCTGCCGCTGCTGCTGGCCTACTTTATGGATATTCCCGATGTGCTCGATTACCTGCCGCTCGAGCGTGTTGTCATGAGTGGTTTGATCATTGCGTTCTGCTCCGTCCAGATCTCGCTTGCTCTGCATAACGAAACTTTGGCCGCCGCGATCCGCTCTCATCGTCAATTCATCCGCGAGAACGCCGGTCGTTTCGGCTGGTTTTTACTCATCTGCGGAATCCACTTCTTTCTCCTTATTGCCTCCGACGCCGTTGTGCGTGGCGCCATCGGTGATCGGTTGGTCGCGCTTTTTTCCTGGAAATGCATCTTTGTCTTTCTGCGCGGACTCATCACCGGCTGGCTCCTGGCATCATGGGTTTGTCTGTTTCGTCAAAGCGAAACCGGTCGCGTTGAGCAGGAGAGTTGGATCCGGTATTAAAAAGCAGGTGGCGACGGCGTGAATGTGAATGCAGCGACGATCACCCGCCAGAGCAACTCGAACCTCGCGCTGACGTTCATTTCGTTGGGACGCGAACGCCGTCGCGACATCACAATTTTTTACGCGTTTTGCCGCGTGATCGACGACATCGTCGATTCCTGGGAGCTGAGTGTGGCCGCGAAACGACTGCGCCTCGCGGAATGGCGCAACATGCTGCGCGCCGCCGCCCCCGGCGAACCGGCGCTGGCTCGTGACGTTCGCGCTTTGATCGACAAGTACTCGCTCTCGCCCGACATGCTCGAGGAAATTATTACCGGTATGGAAATGGACTTGAGCATCTCGCGATATGCGACTTTCGATGAGCTCCGCGTCTATTGCTATCGGGTCGCCAGTGTCGTCGGTCTCCTCAGCATCGAGATTTTCGGATATCGCAATCTGGGCTGCAAAGAGTATGCGATCAAGCTCGGGCTCGCTCTCCAGATGACGAACATTATTCGCGATGTCGGGAAAGATTTGCGCGCTGGCCGGATTTATTTGCCACAGGAAGATCTGGCGCGTTTCGATTATTCCGAAGGGGCGTTGCAAGATCGGCAATATAACGAGCGCTTTATTCGCCTGATGAAATTTGAGGCTGCTCGAGCGCGCGACTTTTTCATGCGGGCGGCTGTGCTGCTTCCGCCTGAAGATCGACGCTCGATGGTTGCGGCGGAGATCATGTCTTCGGTTTATCGCGGCCTTCTCCGCCGAATGGAATCGGACAACTTTCGCGTTTTCGAAAAAGAATATCGGCTTAACAAACTGGAGAAAGCCGGCCGGATTGCGGCGCAATTATTTAAGAATTTCTTGAACGTGCTTTGTCGAGCGTCCGTCTGACGAACCAGTTGTGAATTTTATTTGGATTCAGCGCTACGATCGCGTTTTAAAAGGGTTAAAAGATTCAAGGAAAAAATTATGAGGAAAAATCATTTAAAAATCATCTCGGCATTTGCTCTTTTGCCGCTGGCTCTGAATTCATGCGACACGCCCACCGGGCAAGGCGCTGGTTACGGCGCGGCTGCTGGAGCAATCATCGGCGGCGCCGCCACTGGTAGAGTGCGGGGCGCGGCCATTGGCGCCGCAATCGGCGCGGCCAGCGGTGCGTTAATCGGCGCCGCCATTCAGGAGGATCAGGCCGCGCGCTACGGTCCACCGCCGCCGGGCGGTTTTCCGTTCGCCCGTTTTAGCGGCACGCCCGGACTGTTTTACAGCCCGTACACGAATCGCCTCTACGATCTTCGCGGCGTTCCTCCGGGCGGGTTGACGCGCGATATAGACTCAGGCCAGCTTTTCCGCAAACCGTAGTGAAGCGCCGGCCTTGATGTGGGGAATTCGCGTTTGCGGGGATCAGCGGGTTTGCGCTTGCAGCGCGTCCACCAGCTTCTGCGCCTCGTTCGTCATCTTCAGCAATTCCGGCCACGGACGGTGATAATTCTCGCCTGGTAATTTGCGGGTGGCGTCAAAACCCATGTGCGATCCGATGTTCTGCTCGCTTGGGGCGTGATCGAGCGAGTCACTCGGATTTTTGATGAACGTCGTGTCGCGCGCCGGATCGGTGTTGGCGCATAAGCGAAAGAGCACTTCGCTCGTGTTGTGCACGTCGCAATCTTCATCGACTACCACGATGTATTTGCTGAACATCATTTGCCCCATGCCCCAAAGGCCGTGCATGATTTTGAACGCCTGATACGGATACTGCTTTCGAATGCTCACGAAAACCAGATTGTGAAAGACGCCTTCCGGCGGCAGCGTCATGTCTACGATCTCGGGAAAATTCATTTTGAAAACCGGCAGAAAAATCCGAACGCTCGCGTCGCCTAAATAATAATCTTCCATCGGTGGCACTCCCACGATGGTGGTCGGATAAACCGCATCGCGCCGATGCGTAATGGCGGTGAGATGGAAGACCGGATAATCCTCCAGCGCGGTGTAAAAGCCGGTGTGATCGCCAAACGGACCTTCCGGGCGCATCTCCCCCGGCTGCACATATCCTTCGAGGACAAAGTCGACGTCCGCCGGGACATCGACATCGATTGTTTTGCAGCGCACCAGCTCGATTGATCTCCTTCGCAGAAAACCCGCGAAAAGAATTTCATCCAGGCCATCGGGCAGTGGCGCGGTCGCAGCAAAAGTGTAAACCGGATCGCCTCCCAGCGTCACCGCCACCGGCATCCGTTCGCCGCGCTCGTAGTATCGCTTCCCATGACGCGCGCCGACCTTGTGGATCTGCCAGTGCATTCCGGTCGTGCGCTTGTCGTAAATTTGCATCCGATAAACGCCGACGTTGCGCGCGCCCGTTTCAGGATCACGCGTATGCACGTTCGGCAGGGTAATGAAACGGCCACCGTCTTTCGGCCAGCATTTCAAGATGGGCAGATCAACCAGCGAAAATTGATTATCGATGTTTTCATTGTCGATCTTATGCACGATCTCCTGGCTCGCGCCTTCTTTCACCTGTTTCGGCCGCGCGTGCAGAAGGTGAATTCCCTGTTTGAGCAAAGCAAAACCTTCGCGCAGATCGGTCGGTGGCTTTGCCTTGAGGATAAGCTGAATTTCCTGCGCAATTTCATCCACGCTCTCGCGTCCCAGGGCCATGGCAATTCTCCGGCGCGATCCCATCGTATTGATGGCCACCGGAAATTCCGATTTTGCCCCATCGACGATTGGTTGCTCGAACAAAAGCGCCTTGCCCCCACCGGGCGATTTCATTTCCCGGTCGGCCCATTCCGCGATAAGCAAATCGGTGTCGACCGGAAGGGCGACGCATTGCAATTCGCCTGCTTGTTCAAGCGCCTCAATGAATTTTCCGAATGAGCGGTAAGCCATTTATGAAGCGCCGCTGCACGCTCGAGGCGCGGGCCAGATTTTAATCAGCGGTAAGGCGCGAGATATTGAAACGACGCTACGCGGCCGTTGGCGAAGGTGACTGTTTTATAAGGAGTCGGAATGCTCGGCGGAATGTAGGAATAATAGAATGGATCGTAAAACGGATCACCGAAGAAGACGAAGCTGCGGTCATGATGCGTCCGGAACACAGCGACGCTCCCAAAACCGTAGCCATATCCATAACCGTACGGGCCGTACGGATATCCATAGCCATAAGGAGCCGTGGTGTAGGTTATGTAAATCCATGTTTCCGTTGCCCGGCCGCGCATGTTGCCCACCACTTTCTGCTCGGGAGAACCCCACGCCAGCCAAACCGCGTTTTCCGACATCCCGGGCCGAATCTGGCCCTGGCTCACCAGCGCTTGATCTCTGGGCGAGGGAGTTTGGATAATTTCCGGATGATTCGAGATCCGGGTCTCGGTCGTGGAA
>CATPAW010000037.1 GCA_955652255.1 uncultured Chthoniobacterales bacterium
GTCGAAGCCGACAAAGTCAGCGTGGCAGCCCGGGAAAAGATCGAGAAGGCCGGTGGGACGATTACCCTGCGGGACGGTCGCGCTTGGTCGGAAACGCCTAGCGATGTCGATCTAGCGGCGACGGAAACGACACCGAAGAAAAGATCGACAAGTAAATCTGCGGCGAAGGCTAAATCGCAGGCAAAGAAGAAAACCTCGCGGAAGAGCTAGCGCTCGGCGCGAGATGCTTCACAATTAGCGGATGGTTTCGGCGTTCCTAAATTCGGTCAAGATCCCGGAGTTGCGCCGGCGCATTTTGTTCACGCTGGCGATAATCGTGATTGTGCGTTTGGGGGCGGCGATTACCACGCCCGGAGTCAATCAGGCGGTGCTGCAGGAGTGGTTTCGCAGTGCGCTGACCGAAAAGTCCGGCGGGAGTGTCGCGGCCCTTTTCAATTTATTCAGTGGCGGCGCGCTGGAGAATTGCGCGATTTTTTCACTTGGCATCATGCCGTACATCAGCGCGTCGATCATGATGCAGTTGCTGACCGCCGTGATCCCGCAGCTGAGCAGGCTAGCGCGCGAAGATGGCGGCCGGCAAAAAATCATGCAGTTGACGCGTTTTGCGACAGTCGGGCTCTGCATTTTCCAGGGCTATCTGCTCGCGGTTTCATTTCAGCACCCGGAATCGTATCACACGATGTTGCCCGGGATCACGGACACGATCAGAAATCTCGGCGTTCCGCTTGTCGACGACACGGGCTGGACATTTCGAATCGTGACGGTGATTTCTCTTACAACCGGCACACTTTTTTTGATGTGGCTGGGCGATCAGATCACGGAGCGCGGAGTGGGCAACGGTATTTCGCTTATTATTACCATCGGTATTGTCGCGCGTCTGCCCGCGGCCCTGGCGCAGGCGTGGAAGACCTTTGTCCCGTCAGCGCAAACCGGGACCAGCCAGGTCAATCCGGCTATCCTCGTGCTCATGGTACTGTTTTTGTTCATCGTTATCGCGGCGGTGATCGCGATTACGCAGGCCGTTCGCAAGGTCACCGTTCAGTATGCCAAACGCGTGGTCGGCCGAAAAATGTACGGCGGTCAGACGCAGTACATGCCGCTGAAGGTGAACTATGCGGGCGTGATGCCGATCATTTTCGCGTGGGCGCTGCTTTTGTTTCCGACGACGATTGTCGGGTTCGCCTTCAAGAACAGTCCAACGGCGGCGCGCATCGCCAGCGCTCTAAACAACGGCTGGCCGCATTACGTTGTGATGGCGGCAATGATTTTCTTCTTCAGTTATTTTTGGGTCGCGACACAATTTCAACCTGCGCAAATCGCGGACGACCTAAAGAAGTACGGCGGTTATATCCCGGGCGTGCGGCCAGGAAAACCGACTTCGGATTTTCTCGACTTCACGATGACGCGGCTGACTTTCGCTGGTGCCGCTTTTCTGACGTTAATCGCGATTCTGCCAAGTCTTCTTAGTCAAAGCCTGCAAGTTCCGATGATCACGGCGCAATTTTTCGGCGGCACGAGCTTGCTGATTATCGTCGGCGTAATGCTCGATACCATGCGTCAGGTGGAAACACATTTAATCCAGCGCCATTATGACGGTTTTCTGCGCAAGGGGCGCATTCGCGGGCGAGCGTTTGATCGCGCCTCTTACAGTCGCGGTGAAGCGGCGGAGCGTGGCACGCTGATGTGGCTTTATGTCGGCATCGCATCGCTCGTCATCGCCGGGGTCGCCATTTTTCTTTACGGTCGCTAGTGAAAAGACGACTCGTTCTTCTGGGCGCGCCCGGGTCGGGAAAGGGGACGCAAGCGGAAATGATTACGCGTCAATTCGGCATCCCGGTGACGTCGCCAGGCGCGATCTTGCGGCGCGAGAAAGATCTTGGCACGCCGCTGGGGATTGAAACGGCTGAAATTACTCAGCGCGGAGACTTGGTGCCGGACAAAATCATCGTTGAGTTGATCGAAGATTGGTTGCGTTTGCATGGAAGCCACGGCTTTGTTTTTGACGGATTTCCCCGAACGCTGCCGCAAGCGGAAAGTTTATTGTCGATCTTGACCCGGCTGCGGACGGCTCTCGACCTCGCGATCTGGCTCGAGGTTTCGGAACAAACAGTGCACGAGCGCATCGGCGGCCGATTGCAATGCCGCAGTTGCGGATTTACGACGAGTGTAACGAGCGCAAAGTTTGCCGAGCGGCCGATCTGTCCATACTGCGACGGCCCGCTCGTTAGGCGGAATGACGATGACGAAAGCGTTTTGCGAACGCGCCTCCAGGAATTCCACACCAAGACCGAGCCACTCGCGGAGTTTTATGGGAAGATGTCGATCTTGCACCGGATCGATGGGAATCGGGACCGCGAGGAAGTGTTCAAAGATATCTCGCGTTTAATCGAAGCGAAGTAGCTGATGATTCCAATCAAGAGCGCGAAGGAAGTGGACAAAATGCGGCGGTCGTGCCGCACCGCGAGCGAGATTCTCGATAAAGTCAGCGAATTAGTTCGCCCTGGAATTACCACGAAAGAAGTGGACGACGCGGCGGCTGAGTTCATGCAGGGGGCGAACGTGAAGAGCGCTTTCCTGGGTTATCGGCTTGGGCACCGCGTTTTCCCGGGCAACATTTGCATCTCGATCAACGATGAAGTTGTCCATGGAATCGCCAGTCAGCGTCGGATTCAATACGGCGACATCGTGAAGCTCGACATCGGAGTAATTCAAGACGGTTGGGTAGGTGACACGGCGACAACTATCGCCGCTGGTATGGTCGACGAGCGGATCGAGCAACTATTGCGTGTGACCGAAACTGCGCTTGAGCGCGCGATCAAAATCGCAGTCGAAGGCACGCGTCTTGGAGATATCTGCGCGGAAATTGAAGATGAAGCTGTTCGCAACCACTTTTCGGTCGTGCGTGAATTCGTCGGGCACGGCGTTGGCCGCAGGCTCCACGAGGAGCCGCAGATCCCAAACTACGGCAAACGCGGCAGCGGCCCGAAATTGAAAACGGGCATGACACTGGCAATCGAGCCGATGATTAACATGGGGACGGCGGCGGTGCGATTGCTCGAAGACGGATGGACCGTGCGCACGGCCGATGGAATGCCCTCTGCGCACTTCGAACACACGGTTTTGATCGGAAAGGATGAGCCTGAAATCCTGACATGGCGCGCAAAGACGCAATTGAAGTAGAGGGCACGGTTGTCGAGCTGCTGCCGAACACGATGTTTCGAGTCGAGCTGGCGAACAGTCATCGCGTGCTGGCGCATATCTCGGGGAAAATGCGACTGCACTTCATTCGTATCTTGCCAGGCGACAAAGTTATGCTAGAGATTTCCCCCTACGATTTGTCGAAAGGGCGAATCATATTTCGCCAAAAATGACAGCGCGGATTTGTCTCCGCGTTTTCCGTTTCGCGGATTATGAAAGTACGACCATCAGTAAAAAGACTTTGTGCCAGTTGCAAGATTGTGAAGCGCAAAAACGTGGTGCGTGTGATCTGCAAAAACCCGCGCCACAAACAGCGCCAGGGATGACCGCGCCGCGCAAGATCGACATCTAACTTTATGCCAAGATTACTCGGAGTTGAAATTCCAGCAGACAAACGCATCGAAGCGTCGCTCACTTACATCTACGGAATCGGTTTGAGCACGGCGAAGCGCATCCTCGAGCAAACCAATATCGATCCAAACTTGCGCGCGAAGGATCTGACGCCGCAACAACTGAATGAAATCATTCACGCGATCACGAACAACAAAATCCCGATTGAAGGCGATCTTCGCCGCGAGGTGCAGGGCAACTTGAAGCGGTTGCAGGCGATCAATTCTTACCGCGGAATTCGGCATCGCCGCGGCTTGCCAGTGCGCGGCCAGCGGACATCGACAAATGCACGGACGCGCAAGGGACCACGCAAGACCGTGGGTGTGATTCGAAATCCGGAGGCGAAAGCGGGCAAGGTCTAACGATTTAATTTCCAATGGTAGAAGCAAAGAAAACGACCAAGTCAAAGACTGAGAAGCTTAAGGCGAAAAAGCCAAAGGCGGTTGCGGCGCATGAAGCGGCAAAACCAGAGCCGTCTCAAGCAGCCGCGGCCGAGCCGGCATCGCCCGTCGCTCCCAAGGAAGTGGCCAAAGCCAGCAAGCGCGAAGGGGGCCCCGCTGCACCACCGGCAGAGAATCTTTCATTGTCCGGCGGGGACATCGAACCGGTAAAAATCGTCAAGGCAAAAGGGAGCAAGAACGTTCATTCCGGCATCGCACACGTTCTTTCCACTTTCAATAACACGATTGTCACGATCACTGACTTAACCGGGAAAGTGATCGGCTGGTCGAGCGCGGGGAAGGTTGGGTTCAAAGGCTCGCGGAAAAGTACTGCATATGCCGCTCAGATGGTCGCCCAGGATGCGTCGCGCCAGGCGATGGGACATGGATTGAAAGAAGTGGAAGTGCGCGTAAAAGGCCCGGGCGCTGGGCGCGAATCGGCCGTGCGCGCCTTGCAGGCGATCGGTCTCGATCTCACCGTGATTCGCGACGTTACGCCGGTGCCGCACAATGGTTGCCGTCCACCGAAACAGCGCCGCGTTTAGATCGACATCTACTTTTATGGCCAGATACACCGGACCGAAAACGAAAGTCAGCCGACGTTACGGCGTACCGCTCTTTGGACCGTCGAAATCGCTCGAGCGAAAAAATTATCCACCGGGCATGCATGGCCCGAAAGGTTCGCGGCGCAAGCAATCCGATTACGCAATCGCGCTGGGTGAGAAACAGAAGCTGCGTTATCAATATGGACTGCTCGAGCGCCAGTTCCGCCGCATTTTTCAGAATGCGCTGCGCAAGCGGGGCGTCACGGGCGAGACACTTCTTCAACTTCTCGAAACTAGGATCGACAATGTCATCTTCCGGCTTGGCCTAGCGAACACGCGCAGTGCCGCGCGCCAGCTCGTTTCGCACGGGCACGTCCTTGTGAACGGTCGCACCGTCAATATCGCTTCTTACAATGTGAAAGCGGGCGACGAAATCGCGATCAAAGACAAACCGAAATCCCGTCAGCTTGTCCTGCGCAATCTCGAGCTCACCCAGATTGTGCCGGTCCCGGATTGGCTCACAGTGGATCGCGACGCCTTGA
>CATPAW010000038.1 GCA_955652255.1 uncultured Chthoniobacterales bacterium
ACATTGTTGTGGTCGACGAGACAACGTCGACGAGCGATTCTGTTTTGGACCGCACTTCGCCAAGTACGCCGGAAGGTCTGGTCGTATTCGCGGAGCGCCAAACCGCTGGGCGCGGCCAGCGCAATAATTCCTGGGAATCGGCTGCCGGCAAAGGACTTTGGTTCTCGATTTTACTTCGTCCGAAGATCGACATCGGAGCATCGCCCCAGTTGGCTGAATGGGCGGCGAGCTCAGTCGCGAATACAATTTCGACGAAATTCGCGCGCCGGGCAACGGTGAAGTTGCCGAACGACGTTGTCATGGCTGGAAAAAAAGTCGCCGGTGTTCTGGTCGAGATGCGCGCGCAGAAAAATGCCCCGCACATCGCGATCGTCGGGGTCGGCCTCAATGTGAACCAGGGCCCCGAAGATTTTTCGGAGGAGCTCCGCCCGCGCGCGATTTCTTTAGCGATGGCTTTGGATCGGTCCGCCAAAGGACGGATTCGCCGCGGCGAACAAGTAGACCGCCAACAGCTCGCAGTCGCGCTGCTGCGAAATTTGGACGCAAGTTACCAGAAAATCTTTTGTGGTGGATCGAGCAGTCCCTTGCTCGATGCCAGGAATAATGCGCCTTCGGCGCCAAATTAACATCGCCCGCGGAGCAGTCGATCCACCCTACTTCGCGCGATAATTTTGGAGCGCCTGCAATTTCTCCAATGCGCGGCCGCTGTCGATTTCTTCGCGCGCCAATTCGATCCCCTCTTTCAGATCTTTGACCAGACCGGCGACCACGAACCCTCCTGCTGCGTTCACAATCGTCACATCGCGCTTTGCGCCAGAAATTTTCCCGGCAAGAATTCCCTGAATCGTGGCGGCGTTTTCGCGCGCGTCTCCACCTCGCAATTCGCCGACCGGCGCTCGCGGAATGCCGAGCCAGCTTACGTCCAAGATCGCGGACGTGACTTTGTCGTCGATGAGTTCCGCGACCGTGGTCGCACCGCTAACGGAGATGTCGTCCATGCCTGCGCTGTTATCGCCGAGGCCATGCACAATCCAGGCGCGCTCATGTCGAAGTTCCCGCAGAACTTGAGCGAAGATACCGGTTAGGTGCGGCGAATAGACCCCGATTAGCTGCCGCGATGGGCAAGCCGGATTTAAGAGGGGTCCGAGCACATTGAAAATCGTGCGCGCATTTTGCCGCGCCAAACGCTCACGCGTTTCCGCGAGCGCCCGAAACGCTGGATGATATTGCCGCGCAAAGAGAAAGCCGAGTCGGTGGCGTTTAAGAGATTCGCGCAATTCTTCGGGCGCGAGATCGATCGGCACGCCAAGTTGTTCGAGAACATCAGCGCTGCCACAACGGGAAGTGACGCGGCGATTGCCATGCTTCACCACCACGGCGCCGCCCGCCGCCACCACAAAGGCGACCGTCGTCGAAATATTAAATGAATCGACGCCATCGCCGCCGGTGCCGCAAACGTCCACCATCGGGCCGGGCATCTGAGCCCGATCAATCATCGGATCAACTGCGCGTTTCATCAACGACTGGACAAAAGCGGCAATCTCTTCAGTGGTCTCTCCTTTTCGGTGCAACTCTGTCAGGAAGTCCGCTTTCACCTCATCGCCGACGTCCGGCGAAAGGAGAATCGCGACAGCAGTATCGATGTCAGCCCCGTTCAGATCACGACCGTTACGAAGTTTTTCGGTGAGCGATTTCAAGGCAAGACGAAGCGCAACTTCATGTCGCTAGCGAATCTGACAGCCATTCCCGGTAAATTTTCGGCGAAATTTCGGACGGTTTGATTTCGCTGCGCCCGCCCCAGAAAACATTGGTGTAGGAAACCGGAATGCGGCACGACTCAACATGTCGATCTATCGCCGCCTTGTGATCGAGGAGCCGCGGTTTGTCGGTGCCGTGCGCGACTGCCATGATGTTGACGTTCTTGAATTCCGGACCGGCTTCACGCCAGTAACAATGAGTGAGGATGTGGTGCCGGCCAACTTCGCCGCCGGTCTCGATCTCACGCCCGGGGGGCACCGCCCAATGAAACAAAGCATTGAAACGCGTGACCCGAACGCCGGTCTGCGACGGTTTCACGTGTTCGAGGAACGTGGAAAAGCGGCCGATAATCTTGCGCGCGCTCAAACCTTCCGCCACCCGGTAAACTTCATCGAGGCTCAGACCCGCTTCTTTCGCGCGCGACGCCCATGGATTCGGACGAATTTCTTCCGGCTTGAATTCGCGTTTGAGTGCGAGCAAGACGTTCCACTGGTGTTCGTCAAGATCGACCACCTCCACCTCAATCATCTTCGCCGGCTCGTCTGCTTTCTCTCCGGGCTCGATTGTTTTTCGACGAACATGTCCGACGCCGAGTGTGAAAATTCCTTTCGCCGGCATGATCCGGAATTTCTCGGCGCCGACTTTTTGCGTGAGCAATTCGCAATGTTTTTGCAGGGAAAACCCGCGTGGCACTTTCAACGTCGTCCAAAGTTTGTATTCAGAGCCGGCGCTGATCGTATCGGTCGAACGAATGACGACGTGACCCGAAAATGGATCGCGCTGAAACATCCAATTAAACGCGCGGTCGACCTTTTCTTCCGGAACTTTCCACGCGACGAGCGCGCCGTCGGCGAGGTTGGTCGCGAGCAATGTTTGCCGGACGCGCCGGATCGTTCCGGCGCGGAGCATGGCGCCGATCCGCGCCATCACAACATCGACGTCCACGCCTGACCGGCGCGCAATTTCCTCGAACGGCTCGCGAACGAAGCCTGCGATTTTGTCCTCCGAAACGGCGAGGATTTTCGCATTGATCGGATCGTCGTGCTCTACCGGTAGCATGCGAATTAATCGAGTGTCGGAGCGAAATTGTCCAACACCCGGCGAACAAGGTCAGTCGGCTTGCTTTTGCTGATCATTTACGCCCAACCAGTCGCGCACCCGTTGCCGTCGCTGCTCGAAAGTTTGATGGAGTCGTGGCCGCTGCTCGGGTGTCAGGATTGCGTTGATTCGGTCTTCCCCGCGTGAAAGAATTCCTTCCGTTTCGCGAAAATCGAGCGCGCGCAGATTGGTCAGCTCATCGTCAATCTGCTGCAGAATCGGCCGGATCTTCTGCTCCTGATCAGGCGTGAGCTTCATCTCCGACCGCCAGCGATCGGGCGTATTGGAAAACCAGCGCCGCGGGTCGCGGTTCCGTCGCATTTCATCTTTGGCCGATCCCATGACGAAAAACGCGCCCGTGACCGCGCCCGCAACAAAAGTTGCAAGGACCAGAAAAGCGATCTTCCATCGATTGAGCCCGTTCATGTCTACAAACAACAAAGAGACGCCGCCAAAAGCGATCTTTTTCGATGCCGCCGGGACGCTGTTTCATCTGCCCCGTGGAGTCGGATACCATTACGCGCTCGTTGGCGAGGATATCGGATTGAAGCTGGATTCCCGGCAACTCGATCGCGCGTTCAACAATGCCTGGAATGCGATGCCGCGGCGAGAGTCAATCGATGGTCCGCGCGAAAACGACGACAAAGATTGGTGGCGGCAACTTGTCGATCTGATATTGAACGAAGTCGCGCCCTTACTCAACGAGCTCGACCGCGACAATTTTTTCGAGATCGCTTACGAACATTTCGCCGAGGCCGGCGTCTGGGAGCTGTATCCCGAAGTTCTCGAGGTCCTGGAAAATTTATCTCCCCGATTTCAACTCGCGGTCATTTCGAATTTTGATGGACGATTGCG
>CATPAW010000039.1 GCA_955652255.1 uncultured Chthoniobacterales bacterium
TCTTTTTCAAGGACGCTTCCGGAAGCGAAAAGTCGGCCGAGATCGTCACCAAATATCAGCCGCGGAAGATCGTTTATCCGGTCGCGAAGATTGATCCGAGCATCGATCCGAAGCTGCGCGGGGCCGCCACGATCGCGGAGGAACGCGCGCACGCGCATTCGCGCTCGAGATGCTGGCATTACGTGAAAGAGGCGCTGGTGGCGGCTGGCGTGGTGAGTTCGCGGCCGAAGAGCGAATTCGCGAAAGACGCCGCACAGGACCTCGTCAGCAATTACGGATTCAAAAAGCTCCCCGTCCGCGACCCATTCAAGGCGCCGGTGGGCTCGGTGCTCGTGTATGGCGCGCGTCGCCGCGCAGCCGGTCACGTGGAACTTCGCACCAGGGACGGTTTCGTCAGCGATTTCTGTTCGAGAACGCCATCGCACCGTCCCTTGCTCGGCGTTTACGTGAAATCGTAATTGATCCTGTTACGCTCTGCGCCCGGCGCTTGTGTTAGGCGCACCACGACGGAAGGCGTGGTTGTCGATTAAGGGGCAATATCCAAACTCGCATTTTTCCCTGCTGGATTTAAACCTGGATTCGTGACGAACGCATCCACTCCGGTTCGCATCGCGATGTGGTCGGGACCGCGGAATATCTCCACCGCGATGATGCGCGCGTGGGGGAATCGCGCCGATACATTCGTAGTCGACGAGCCGTTTTACGCGTTCTATCTGAACGCGACCGGGAAGAAACATCCCGGCGCCGACGAAGTGATCGCCCACGGCGAAACCGATTGGCGGAAAGTCGTCGAGCAACTGACCGGCGACGTCTCCGGCGGCAAGCGCATCTATTTCCAGAAACAGATGACGCACCATTTGCTCCCCGAGATCGATCGGCAATGGATTGTCGATCTTACGAATTGCTTTCTCATTCGCGATCCGCGCGAAGTGATCAGCTCATATATAAAGAAGAATCCAGAGCCGACGTTGGAAGATCTTGGCTTTGTTCAGCAACAGAAAATCTTCGATTTCGTTCGCGATAAAACTGGGATCGTCCCGCCCGTTGTGGATGCCAAAGACGTTCTGCAGAATCCCGAGCGGATGCTGCGCCTGCTTTGCGATGCGGTCGGCGTCGAATTCGATCAGGCAATGCTTTCCTGGCCGCCAGGGTTGCGCGAGACCGACGGGATCTGGGCAAAATATTGGTACGACGAAGTGGCAAGATCGACATCGTTCCAGCCGTATCGGCCAAAAAATCAACCAGTGCCGGATCGTCTTCGCGAAATTTATGAGCGCTGCCGTGAATGTTACGAACGGCTTTACGAACACCGCCTGCACTAGATGGCCTCGCACAGAGGGCACAACGGTCACAACGTTCTTGGGATCAAAATGTCTTTGCTTCCTTTGTGGACTTTGTGCGAGCTGATTTAAGATGCTCCAGCAATTTAACGAAAAAAACCGCGACCTGATGGTAAACATCAATGGCCGCCTCGTGCATCGGGACAAGGCCGGGATTAGTCCGTTTGATTCCGCCGTGCAAGGCGGTGACGCGGTCTGGGAAGGATTGCGTCTCTACAACGGTCGCATCTTCAAACTGAACGAACATCTCGACCGGCTGGAACGATCGGCGCGCGCGCTCTCTTTCGCGGAGATTCCGCCGCGCGAAAAAATCATCGACGAAATCAAGTGCACTCTCGCCGCGAATGAAATGCGCGACGGCGTGCACATTCGGCTCACGCTCACCCGTGGCGTGAAGATCACTTCCGGGATGGACCCGCGCCTGAATCAAAGTGGGCCGACGTTAATCATACTCGCCGAACACAAAGCTCCCGTTTATTCGAAAAGAGGTCTGACATTGATAACCGCACCGGTGCGCCGCCCGCCGCCGGAAGTTCTCGATGCCCGGATTCATCACGCCAATTTATTGAACTCGATTTTGGCCAAGATCGAAGCGAACAACGCCGGCGCGGACGACGCGCTCATGCTCGACACACGCGGCTTGATCGCGGAAACAAACGCCACGCATGTGTTTATCGTGCGCAAAGGAGATCTGGCCACGAGTCGCGTTGTCGCCTGTCCGGAAGGAATCACTCGCGCAACTGTGATCGAAATCGCCGCCGCGGAAAAAATCCGCTGCGTCGAAGCGGATTTATCGCCTGTCGATGTTTACGGCGCCGACGAAATGTTTTGCACCGGCACCATGGGCGAACTCGCCGGCGTCACTAAGATCGACAACCGCATCGTCGGCGACGGCAAAGTCGGCCCGATGACAAAACGCTTAAGCGAACTCTACGCTCAGCGCACCGCGACAGAAGGCGTCGAAATCGTCTGAGCTGTAGTGGCGCGGCCGCGGATCTCTCTGGCGAGCACACGCGCCTCGCGGCGCCTCGCCGAATCCTTTCAGATTCTTACGGAGCGCGCGCGCCCAGCGACCGCTGTGTCGCCGGCAGAAATTGCAGGGCGGCTGTGCCAGCCGCCGAACTAAAAACACAAGGCGCTCGCCGCTGCGAGCGCCTTTGCATTTGATGCCCTATTGGTACTACTTCAGTTAGTAATTCCGGACCAGGCGAGTCACGGCAAGGAGCATCGAAATGATCGGCCATGCTGAGATTCCCCCGATAAGAGTGAACAGTAAAAATTCAGTCACATAATCCCGACTCATTTCAGTGCCGAAGAATTCGCTGCTCAATCTGTAGAAGGCGGGCAACTTCGTCGCCGACCGGCCACTGGAGGAACTCTTCCGCGCTTCCGCGGTCGATTGGAAGGAATAATCCGTTAACGGAAAACTCTTATGCTCGCGCAGTGCGCCGCTATAGCGACGCCAACTGCGCTGGTTGGGACTAATTTGAGGTGTTGGTTTCATACATTTCTAAATTGTTAAGTGTTATTCCCGAATTCGGTTCGGGCGACCGGCGCAAAAACCCGCGCGTGGTAAGATTCGACCACTGGGGTGCCGCGAAAAGCGGGCTCCAACTTGGCGAGATCGAACGAGCCTTTATGCAGCCTGCCCGCCGCGGCGGGTGGCGCGCTTTGGCGCGTTGATCGTTTTCATCTCCA
>CATPAW010000040.1 GCA_955652255.1 uncultured Chthoniobacterales bacterium
AGCACATACACTTCCGGGTGGGCGAGAAACCAGAAAAGATGCTGCCACAATAGCGGACTGCCGCCGCCGCTGATGTGCACTATCGCGCCATTCACCACGAGGCCGGTTGGCAGAAAAAAACTCGTCGCCGCGAGGCGGTCCATCAATTGCATAACGATTGCGGCCTCGAGAGGCGGAAACGCCAGCAACAACAGAAACGCAGTGACAAATTGCGACCACACGAAAAACGGCAATCGCATCCATGTCAGTCCCTTGGCGCGCAGTTGGATGATGGTGGTGATGAAATTAACCGCGCCGAGCAATGACGACGTAATCAGGAAAATAAAACCGACCAGCCACAACGTCTGCCCATTGAAGAAGACGTTATAACCAGGACCTTTGTCTGCAATCGCCGCCAGCGGCGTGTAGGAAGTCCAGCCGCCTTTCGCTGCGCCACCTGGAACAAAGAAACTCGTTAGCATGATAACGCCACCGACGCCGAATGCCCAGAAACTCGCCGCGTTTACCTTCGGAAACGTCATGTCCGGCGCACCGATCTGGAGCGGCACGACGAAGTTGCCAAAGGCCGCGAAGGCTACCGGCACCACGCCAAGAAAAATCATGATGGTGCCGTGCATTGCGCCGAGCGAGTTATAAAACTCGGGCGTCATTTTCCCGTCCGGCATTGTGTTCGCACCGAAGAAATATGGAAGCCACTTGCCGATAACAGGAAGCGCCTGCCCTGGATACGCCAGCTGCCAGCGCATCAGCATCATCAGCGAAAATCCAAAAAAGAGAAAGACCAGGCCGCAAAGACCGTACTGAATACCGATCACCTTGTGGTCGGTGGAAAAAATATATTTTCGCCACCATCCGAGCTCGTGATGCTCGCCGTGGTCGTGTTCGTGATGTTCGTTTGAGCGGTCGCCTGCCGCGCCGGAGCCAGGCGAAGGCAGGTGCGTTTCAAGAGAAGCGGAAGCGTCCATTTTCGAGAAAAATACCGCATCAATATCTAAAGAGAAGGCGCGATTGCAAAGCGCAAAATCTTTCACTAGCGCGATCCTCGACGAGGCTCGGCCGAACCTGCACGCGCGGCATTGCGCCCAGCGACCCGCCGCCGTGAACGATGTCGATCTTGTTTACGGCGGCGGCGATTCCCGCAGCCGTTGCTGCCGCTCCAATTCCCGCTGAATCATCTGCTCGCGGCGTGACCCGAACCAACGATAGGAGTAAACGTTCAGGCCATGCGCGAGTAATCCAATTCCCAACCAAAGATCACCCAGTGAAACCAAAGATGATGCGGGTTCCGGACGAAATTGAGAACCGCGAGCAACAAATTCGCGACCACGTAGATCATAACGTGGCGATAAAACGCTAGTTGCGCTTCCACGCGCGCCGCCGCCCGGCGATATACGACGTCATCCATGTCCCGCGATTTCAACATGTCGATCTTGAAATGGCGAGCGCGAAATCTTGCCAGCTAAGGTGCGCCGCGCGTGTTCCACCACTTCGACAAACGCACTTCCGGGATCTCCGGGATCGCTTTGCCGGCCCTGTCGTAATGCGACGTGTCGTTAAATAATGTGAGCCGTGCGCGCGTTGCGTCCCGAAAATCGACAATGTTTAGCGCCGCCGGTTTCTGATCGAGATTGTCGCGGTATCGCCGCGGATCGAACCCGAGCAATGAACTAAGCAAAAGCCGGATGGTCGCTTTGTGCGAGACGACCAGAATATTTTTGCCGGAATATTCTCGCACCAGTTCGATCAACACCGGCAATGCCCGCGCCGTCACGGCCAATCCGCTTTCGCCTCCCATCGGCGCAAATGTGTAAGGATCCTTCTCCCACTCCGCGGCTTCTTCTGGAAATTTTTGTTCCACTTCGCGCCGCGTCATCTGTTCCCAGCGTCCATGCGAAATTTCCCGGAAGCCATCGCGCGTCTGGACTTCGAGTTTGTGCGGCGCGGCCAGAATTTGCGCTGTCTCGACCGTGCGGCCAAGGGGCGATGCATAAACTGCGACAATTTTTTCGAGGCTTAATCGCTCCGCCAATCGCCGCGTTTGTTCGCGTCCCTCATCGGAAAGTTCCACGTCGGTTGCGCCGGCGAAACGATCCTCCGTGCTCAAGACGGTGGCGCCGTGTCGCACCATAAAAACTCGTGTCGCCGGTGATCGCATTTGCTTCGTCATCGCGCAAAGCGCGCGAAAAGGCAATCTCGCCCTGACAAGTCGTCTTTAATCTTCGGCCGACTTTGTGAGATTGCTTTCTTTGCAGCTACATTTGCGGCGTGAAGAAAGATTCGCCGCCGCGCTCGATTATTCACCTCGATATGGATTGCTTTTATGCCGCAATCGAGGTGCGCGACCGGCCGGCGTTGCGCGGCAAACCGGTCGGCGTCGGCGGGACGCGGGATCGGCGCGGTGTCTTGACCACTTGCAATTACGAAGCGCGCGAGTTCGGCGTGCATTCAGCCATGCCCACTTTCATGGCGCTGCAACGTTGCCCGAACCTGATCGTCTTGCCGACGCGGTTCGATGTTTATCGGCGCGAAGCGGCTGTGATTCGCGGGATTTTGCATCGGTTCAGTTCGTTGGTTGAACCGCTCTCGCTCGATGAAGCTTATGTCGATCTTACGGCGCATGCCGGCTCGCCTGCTGCCGTCGCAAAAGTCATCCGCGAGATGATCTTCCGCAAGACGAAGCTGACTTCGTCAGCGGGGATCGGTCCAAACAAACTCATAGCCAAAGTCGCGAGCGAGGTAAACAAGCCGAACGGCCAGCTTGAAGTGAAGCCCGAAGAAGTGCCGGACTTCATCGAGAAATTACCCGTGCGCAAAATCTGGGGAATTGGCGTCAAAACCGAACGAAAGCTGGAAGAGCTGGGCGTCAAAACTTGCGGCGAACTCCAGCGCTTCTCGCGCGCGGAACTTGTCGATCTTTTCGGCAAATTCGGCATCGAGTTCTACGATCTTTGCCGCGGGATTGATCATCGCCCGGTCGAGCCGGACCGGCCGCGCAAATCACTCAGCACGGAAGAGACCTTCTCAATCGACCTCACAACCCTGGAGCAATGCGAGGAGCGGCTCGCGGAATTATTCGAGCAACTCATGGCGGATTTGGCGCAAAAGGAAACGACGCGTACGATCACGAAAATTTTCGTGAAATTGAAATTCGCCGACTTCACCCGCACGACGGTGGAGCGCGCCGGCCTCGAGCCGTCGCTCGACGCGTTTCGTTCGTTGCTCGCGGAAGGTTTTGCCCGCACCGGTAAAAACGTGCGACTGCTGGGGCTGGGCGTTCGTTTTGCCGAACCGGACGAAACCAGCGCGCAGTTGCCGCTGCTCTAGGAGTCAGTTGATGGCCTTCGCTACGACCAACAACCCGGCAAAAATCAAAGCCCAGACAATAAGCTGGGCCAACTGGCGCTGTCGTTTGGTGAAAAGCGGTTCCGCCGGAAGCCCGGACGGCAGAGTCACCTCACCGTTGTTTTCAATCACGCTCATGACATCGTCACAAAGTTGACGAGCGCGCGCAGGCATCTCGCTTTGATTTCTGAGATCCTGCCCGGTCCAAATCTTCGTTTTGACGCTGGTCTTCACCCGCTCATTAGCAATGACAGCATTTAACCTGCCATGGAGTCGGCGGCGTCCTCTTGTAATTCGCGCGCCAAGACGAATCTTGAAGGAACGAGATGACCTCGGCTCAGAGAAAGCGATCGCAGAGGCAGGATGCGAGGTCAGATTTGATAATCTTACCCGTCAACTTTACGCGACCGATGCTCCTCGAACTGTGAACGGTAGCCGAATATTACTCCGCTGCCACGGGAGTTAGCTGGTTGGCAACCAACTGCCAGCCTGCCGCACCTTTTACCCAAACATGTATGCTGCGGTATTGGCCACTTGCTTGTTTGCCGCTGTACTGACCTTTGATGGTTACGCGGCTGGTCGCCACCGCCACCTTTCCGTAAACCCGTACCTTGATGTCCTCGTCTTCGCTGATTGAGCCGAGCGAGGTCGCGCCGGATTTGAGGTTGGCCAGGCGCTGAGCTTTCGAGACTGTCTCTCCCGCGCCGTTCGTGAACGTGTAATCATCGGCCCAGATTTGCTCCAGCGTTGCCGCGTCCCGTTGAAGCAATGCCGTTCGATACTTCTCGATCGTCTGCCTGACCTGCTGCTCTGCGGCAGCATCCGCGCCTTGAGCTACGGATTGTTGTCGTCCGAACGATAGTAGAGCCACGGTGAGAATTGCGACGTAGATGATGTGTTTCATATGCAAACTCCTTTACAGCTTTTCAATTGGCCCGAGGAGGTCAGTTGATTCCAATACTGGTCGTTTAGGAGAATGCGCGCGCGAAGTCAATAGCCACTAAGGCGCGGGTCAGATCGACGCGTCACCTAAGCAGGTTTTTCGCGCCGCTGTTTTCACGACTTAGCGATCAGCGCTGTGCACTTTCTAATCTGCATCGGCAGGCTAAGATTAAGAAATCGGAATGATTTCCGCCCCAGAGAGGAAAATCAAGCAAACCGGTTGCGACGTCCGGTTCGATAACCTGACGCGACAGCTTTACGCGACGGATGCGTCGATTTATCAGATCGAGCCGATTGGCGCGGCCTTCCCGAAAAGCGCGCAGCAAGCCGCCGCAGTGATTCAGGCGGCGGCTGCTGCGGGCGTTTCGGTTGTTCCACGCGGCGCGGGCACAAGTTTGTCCGGCGGCGCGATCGGCGAAGGATTGATTGTCGATTTTTCGCGCTATAACCGGCAGATCGGCGAACTGGATGTCGAAAAACGTAGCGTCCGCGTAGGCGCAGGCGTTGTGCTGGATCAACTCAACGATTTTCTCAAGCCGCACGGATTCTGTTTCGGCCCAGACGTGGCGACCAGTGCCCGCGCCACCATCGGCGGGATGATCGCAAACAATTCTTCCGGCGCGCACGTCCCCGTTTACGGCACGACCGCCGACCACGTCGTTTCAACCGACATTGTTCTTGTCGATGGAAGAACCGTAAGCGTTGGGCCAGCACACGAGACACTCCGGGCCGAACGCGATAAGATCGATAATCTCATTCGCGCGCAGGTCGGCCAAATCGCCGAGCGCATGCCGCCAGGTTTGTTGAAACGGTGGCCGGGCTACGGTCTGGAACGTTTTCTGCGCGCACCGAATAACCTCAACGAAATTCTGGCCGGCAGCGAAGGCACGCTTGCCGCAATCTTTTCGGCCGAACTGAAAATCTCGCCGTTGCCGCGCGAGAAAGGACTTGGCCTGCTTTTCTTCGCGTCCGTAGCAGATGCCATGCAAGCAACGGTGGAGCTTCTTGATTTAAAGCCGGCCGCGATCGAACACATCGATCGTCCTTTGCTCGATCAAACGAAAGGTCAGCTCCATTTCCAGGCCGCGCGCGATTTGCTCGAGCTCGATACGAAGCCGTGCGAAGCGATTTTGCTCGTCGAGTTTTACGACGATGTGCCCGAGCGATTTCATGATCGATTGCAGGCCGCGCACGTAGGCTGGCAATTGCGCCGGACGAACTGCTGCGTCCTCGATGAATGCGACTGGATTGGCCGCGCCGACTCGCCCGGTCAAAAGCGAAAGGCCGGCCTTGCGCACCGACCAAACCAGGTTCATCTCGGTCGCGTCGATGAGAATTTTTGTGCGCAAACCGAGGTTCCGCGATTGCAAGATCGACGATCGCTCGGCGACGTCGTCGTAAAACTCGATAAGTAAAATCGCTTCGCACGGCTTGGCATCGAGATCGAGCAAATCGCG
>CATPAW010000041.1 GCA_955652255.1 uncultured Chthoniobacterales bacterium
ATCCGGGATTAGGGCCAGGTGGACTGGGGAGCCCGGAGAACAAGAACAATTACAAGTGCACGGAGGATTCGCTCGAATATCAAACATCATATCAGAAGGGTCAGTATACGTGTACGCTAAAATTGACGAAGGTGAAACCGTGACTCCGAGCCGGAGTGGCGCTTGATGAAGATGAAGGAGGAAGATGAAATGAAGAACGGTAATCCAACCGTAGGGAAAGCTGTTAGCTTCCCGATTCAAAAAAATTGGGACGCTAGCGGCTTCCTCTACAGAGTTTTTGTAGCGCTGATCTGTCTTGGCCTGGCTGGATTTTTCCTGCTCGTTGCCAGTCCTGCCGCCGGCATGACGGACGAGGCCATGGATGCGTACATGAGAGCACATCTTGCCGATGAGTTCACGACTCAAGACGTTATTCGTTTAGTCGAACTGAAGGTCGATTCGGATTTGCTTGTTAAAGAGATCGCGCGTCGGGTTTCCAAGAATGTCGATGTCACGTTTCCAATTAGTGACGCTGATCTTGATCGGATCAAGCGAGCCGGGGCGTCGAACGACCTGATTGAAGCGCTACGCTCACCTATTTCAGCGGTACGGTTTGCCCGTGAGCACTCGCCGGTCCTTCCGCGTCCAGTTCAATTCAAGTCCGAGGAAGGCGACTACTCTCTCGACTATCCTGACCAACCGGAGAAAAAGGATTGGGCGGTGGGGAATGCTCACGGTTCTCTTTATATCGCTGTTTTAGCTAACGTGATCTATATGAGCGGGTACAGCGTTTACAATCAAGACGTAGACCCGGACCGCGAGTTGGAAGCAAACACGACAAGCTTCGCGAAAGAGATACACGCTAAAGTTACGGAAAAGAAACGAACGCGATTCGTTCGCGCACCAGGTGACGAACTACCGGCGCTCGAGTGTACTGTCGAGAGCGACAAGGCGCTTGGAAGGTGCCTCTCCGTTGTGGATGGCCGGCGGTTCTATATTGTCAGCGGCCTCTCGGTAAAGCCGCAAAACGGCGAGGCGGCGATCGATCTTTTCCTGAAATCGTTCAAGCTCGCTTCGTCTGCGGCTGGCGCGCCGAGCGCGACTCCGCAACCGACTGCGGAAGTTTCGGCATCATTACCAGAGGGTCAGAACGCGGCGAGCGGAGACCCGAGCTTGGTCTCACTCGCCGCAGGTGCCTTCCCGGTGAAGAAACCGACAGAAGCTTACGGTTCGTCTGTCCTCGAACTGATGGATGAGTTACCGGCATCCCACTGGCGGAGCGCGCCTGGCGTAACTGGTCCACAAGTCTTTGTCTTCGCGCTTCCCGACAAGACCGCACTAAAGACGCTGGAATTCGATTGCGCCTACGACCTTTTCATGCATGAGGGCGTTTGTGCCAAGGATGTCTCGGTTGAGATCTCAGACACGAGCGAGGCGGACGGATACCAGAAGATTGCGGACGTGTCGTTGAAAGAAGGCGCGGACAACCAGAAGTTCCCGGTCTCGTCAGAGATTCCCGGACGATGGATTCGTCTGACGGTTAAGAATAATCATGGCTCGAAGGAATTTATTCAACTAAACGACTTCCGCGCGACAGGCACTCAGTCGACCCACACGCCTCTACCTAATCTGAGCGGCACGTATCAGACCGGAACGTGGGGCGATCTTCATCTGAAACAGGAAGGGACCTCCGTCACCGGTTGCTATTCTTACCTGGCTCGCTCTGACAATATTGTTGAGGGCGGGATCGAGGGTCGTGTCGTGAAGATCAACTACTGCACGTATTGCAGCGAATCCACCAGGAATCGTGGTCCCGCCGTTTTGGTATTCTCGGCGGACGGTCAACGATTTATTGGCCTGTTCTACTATGAGGAGGGCAACAACCTTAATAAATACGGTGGCAACAGCTTGGAAGGAACCAAGACCAGCAGCGATGTCGGCACCTGCCCGCAATGGGCCGGCGAGGCGAAAAATACGAGCCCAGTCGAGAACCAGCTGACAACAGACCTGGAGGATTTCGGACGCGCACGAGTCTATGGCATTAACTTTGATTCTGATTCAGATCACATCAAAGATGAATCAAAACCGACACTTGATAAGATCGTCAGTATGTTAAGAGCGAAAGCTGATTGGAAGATGACGATCGAAGGGCACACCGATTCGACGTCGACGCCGCAGCATAATCAGGGATTATCGGAACGACGCGCGGTGTCAGTGAAGAATTACTTGCAAACATCGGGTGTCGATGGTTCGCGTCTCACGGCAATCGGTTACGGCCAAAGCAAACCTGTCGCCGACAACGCTTCGCCTCTCGGTCGTGCGCAAAACCGACGAGTGGAGTTGACCAAGTAAGAATCACACGGAAGGTCACGCATCCGCCCAACGAAACGCATAATCCGCGGAGCCTACAGGGCTCGAACCCCCCAGTTTCGGGATCGGTTTTTCGCTGCAACTCAAGACCGTATGAGGCGCTCGACTTCTCTCCTCGCTCAGAGGAAGGGAGGGAACGGGGGCTTTATCCACCAAGGTTATCCACCAGCAATTTAATTGGGACTAAACTCCGCCGCGAATTTTCGAGTTTCGCTACACGCCTCAATGGCATTGGTAACAAGGTAAATTGTCTCGAATTATCTCAAAGCATCCTGAAGGTTCTCACCTTCCGTAAGCAGATTCAGGAATGCTGAATCGCGACTCCTAAGTTATCTCAACCGCTCCCAAAAAACCTGGCCGGTGGATAAAATTGGTGGATAAAAGCTGGTCGTGGACACGTCCTTTGCCTCCTCGGGCGCTGTCTCGCTCACAGATCATTGCAACAATTTCCCGTAAACGTGGAATACGCGAGCGAAACCGCCCACAAACTCCTGATCTTTTTGAAATTCGAAGGCGCGTTTCGCCGGGATCCACTTCAGCTCGCGCGGCCCGTCGGGATGATTCGAATCGTAGGAGAGGTAGCGATCGGTTCCATCTGGTGCGCGAGCTTCTTTGTGCGCATAAACGACCACGGAGTGATTGATATGCAGCGTGGGAAAATCGGAGAGAAAGGCAACGAAAAAGTCGCCGCGGCCGAGAGTACGCTCGAGTTCTTCGTGCGTCTTTTCCTGATAGCTTTTGCTGTGCAGATAGAACATTCGGCAATTGCCGGGCCGCAGATATGCCGTCCAGCCGAGCCCGATATTTCTTTGCATTAGTCGCGTGCGCGCCTGGCTTATGTCGCGCAAATCGCGGTAACCGGGAAAAACGATGCGTTGTTCCGGTGGCAACGTCGGATGCCACGGCGGTTTGCGGGTCACGGCGCGGATCCGTTTGGCCAGCTCTTTGTCGTCCAGCGGCGAAGCGTGGGGATCAAACTGGGCGAACTTGTAAAACTGGACGACGGTGCGGCTCATCACAAAGCAGCGCCGCGTGTAGCGCTTCGGTTTTCCCTTCGGATTAGGATTACCGTGCGAAACAATCTTTCCTTGCTGGTAGGCAAAGACGGTGGAATTGGCGAACGCGAGCGTGTCGCGATGGAAATTAAATCTCGAAGCGTCGCCGGCCCAAGTGAGAGAAGCGGCAAAGAAAATCGCTGCAAAAAAACCGCAAGATCGATAGTCCCCCAATCTCATGATGCAATTACGAACGCGCAGCAGTGCTAGTCGCTTTCCCCTCGGCGAAATTTCTCACAGTGCGCGGAACTTTTTGTAACGTTTCTTGAGCAGTTCCTCGACCGGAGTGTTCATGCCGCGCTCCAAATTCTGGCGAAGCACAGCGCCGAGATTAGTCGCGGCTGTGTCATAATCGCAATGTGCGCCGCCCGATCCACCTTCGCCGATCACCGCGGCGATAATCGGCACGCGCAGCCTCATCATCTCACGATGATTTACCATGTGCGGAACGAAAGCAACCTCGACACCTCGACATTGTGTCATAGCGGGTTGTTCTCGGGCAAGTGCCCGAGTCGATTGCAGGCAGTCACTAGACGGCTGCCTCGCCGAGTTGCTGGATCTAGTGGCATAAGTGAAACTTCGCCACATGAACTTTGAAGTTCGCCGCACGATCGGCGCTGATCATCCCAGCTTGGTCGGGCATTTCCCTGGCGCCCCTGTCGTGCCGGGCGTAGTGATCCTCGATGAAATCCTCGCAGCTTTGACCGAGTGGCGCGAAGATTCTCACCTTACCGTCATACGCGCAGTCAAGTTTCTCGTGCCCTTGAAGCCTGAGCAGCCGTTCACTATCTGTCTTTCCGCGAGTCAGGACGCTGAGAGCGAAGTTGGTTTTTGCTGTCGTGTCGAAGACCGCGTGATAGTTGAAGGTCGACTTCAGGTCTGTTGCGGGGCAAGCTGGCCTCGTGAACGCGGCATCATCTGACGCGCCTACGTTCAAAGCTCGGCCGTGCGACCCGCGCTTAGCGCATTGGCTCAAAGATTACCCGCCGTCGGTGTTGAGCGAACGCTTGTATCAAAGCATCGAACTGATGGAACGATATAGCATCGAACTAGCTATCGATCTGTTGCGCCAGTTGGATGTGATTGATCAACTCGGCGAGTGGCGATCGGCGGATGAGCTTTGTCACGTGCTTTCTTTTCAGCCGCGTTTCAGTTTCGCTTTGGGTTGGATTTTGGAGCGCCTGGTCGAGACCGGCTGCATGGAGACACGAACCGACAGTGATACCCACTTTTATCATATGCGACATGCGCCGTGGCAACCCGAGCTCGAGCGCTTGCGTGCTGTGGGGCTTAATATTGATCCCGCCAATGCAGCGACTTTGGATTTATTAGATCACGCAGCAAGCCTCTATCCAG
>CATPAW010000042.1 GCA_955652255.1 uncultured Chthoniobacterales bacterium
ATCGAGGGCTGGGCGCATTACTGCGAGAAAATGATGATCGACGAAGGATACAGCGGCGCGCCGATTCCGAGTCCAACGCCAAGGCCAAGTGCGAGCCTGGGCACAACCGCAACGCCGAAAGCGAAGCCGAGCCCGAAAACAAGTCCGACCTCAAGTGTCAATGATATCAAACGCGCCGCCAAATATCGCATGGCGCAGGCCGACGAAGCGATGCTGCGTTTATGCCGCTTGTGCGTGTCGATCAAAATGCACACGCAGAACATGACCGTCGCTGAAGGGACAAAATTCTTTCAGGAGAATTGTTATTACGAGGAAAAACCGGCGCGGGCCGAGGCGATGCGCGGCACGTTCGATCCCGGCTATCTCAATTACACGCTCGGCAAACTACAAATCCTGAAACTGCGCGACGATTACAAGGCGCAACAAGGCGACGAATTCTCGCTGCAAAAATTCCACAACGAATTGCTCGACCACGGGATGCCGCCCATTCGCCTTCTGCGCGAGCTCATGCTCAAGGACAAGAGCAAATGGGACCAGGTGTTGTGATTGTCGATCTAATCGTCGGCGTCCGAATCGCCTAACAAATCTTTTAGTAACGGCTGCGGATTGCTCGGCAGCTCCTCCACATCGCGCAATTTCTTCGTGATCGCGCGCGAGCGAACATCGACATCTTCCATTTTCCGCGCCGCTTGATCGAGCTTGTCCTTCACGGATGACAACGCTTCGCCAAATTTTCCAAACTCGGTTTTAACTCCGGCGAGCAGATTCCAAACTTCGCTCGACCGTTTTTGAATCGCGAGCGTGCGGAAGCCCATCTGCAAGCTGTTAAGTAATGCCGCCAGCGTGGTTGGTCCGGCGATCACGACGCGACAATCGCGCTGCACTTGCTCGACCAAACCGACGCGCCGAATCGCTTCCGCATACAATCCTTCTGTCGGCAAAAACATCAGCGCGAAATCGGTCGTGCGCGGCGGGTTGATGTATTTCGAGCAAATGTCTTTGGCCGACTTCTTCAATTGCGTCTCCAGGCTCTTCATCGCGTCTTCGACCGCCACGACGTCGCCCGCATCCTGCGCCGCGAGCAGACGTTGGTAATCCTCCGTCGGAAATTTCGCGTCGATCGGCAACCAGACGGGCGCGCCGTTTTCGTCGCCCGGCAATTTGATGGCATACTCGACGTTCTCGCCGCTTTCCTCGCGCGTCTTCACATTGCGCGCGAACTGCTCCGGCGTCAGCACTTGCTCCAGCAATGCACCCAGCTGCACTTCGCCCCAACCACCGCGCATTTTCACGTTGCTAAGAACTTTTTGCAGTCCGCCGACATCGCTCGCCAGTTGTTGCATCGCACCCAGCCCTTGATGGACCTGCTCGAGTCGATCGCTTACCAGCTTGAACGATTCACCGAGACGTTTCTCGAGCGTGCCTTGCAATTTTTCATCGACCGTTGCCCGCATCTTGTCGATCTGCTTCAAGTTGTCCTCCTGTAGTTGCTTCAAGCGAAGATCGACAATTGAACGCACGCCTTCGAGCGAGGCGGTCAGTTCCTCGCGCTGCGCCTTGGCCGCTGTACCTGCTTCCTCGCGATTGCGCGAAAATTCATCGCGCAATCCGCGATCGATCATCTCAAGACGCTTAATCAATTCTTCTTCAACGGTTCGCGCATTTGCAAAATATTCCCCGGTCGACTCCCGGCGGCGAAAAATCAAAACGACTGCGGCAGCGACAACTGCCGCGCCGATAACGCCGATCGTTAAGTACAGGAGCTGGTTCATATTTACTTTGTCATGTCGAGCGAGATGCCAGTCCGAGCTCGGACCGAGACATCTTTTATTGTGAACAGCAAGAGATTCCTCGACTTCGCTAGGAATGACAAGAGGTGGTCACGCATGCGGGAACTTCGGCGCGCTTCTCCCGACAGCCGCATAGCGCTGCCAGGCGCTGCCCTCCCAACTGGGTCGCAATCGACAATCGTGAATTATTTCCGCGATAATTTCCGCCGTCGCCGCGATGGTCGGGCCTGAGCGGTTGAAGAATTTGTTTCCGTCGGCGAAAACGGCGTGTCCTTTCGCGACGGTGGTGAGCTCGAACCAGCCAGGCAGCGCTTCGAGGACCGAAACCTCGCGCGTGGTTCTATTCAAGTTATAACCACACGGCGCAACGATTAGGTAGTCTGGATCCGCCTCCCGAACGTGCTCCCACGAGATCGCGTGCGAGTGTTCCCCTTTTCCGCCTAACAACAACTTTCCGTTTGCAGCCTCGACTAATTCGGGCCCCCAATTGCCCATTGGAAAAAGTGGATCAGTCCATTCCAGAACGACGACTGTCGGCGTTGATTCCTTCCGTACGGCTTGGTAGGTCTTTTCGATCTGTTGCTGGATACCCGCAATAAGAGCATACGCAGCCGATGTGCGGTTGATTGCTTTCCCTACCGCAAGTATTCCATCATAAATGCCGGGGACAGTTCCGGCACTAAGCGCCAGGACTTGATCAGCCAAATCCTCGCAGCCAGTTCTCGCCACATCAGCCGATGTCACTGCGCACACCTCGCAATGCTCTTGCGTAATGAGTAGGTCAGGCTCGAGCTCTCGGATTAGGTCGCCATCAATGTGATAAAGCGGTTCGCCTTCCTTGAGCCGTCTTCTCACCTCGGCATCGATCTTCTTGCTCGACATTTCAATATCAAAGGCGGGACGAGTGCAGACCGGCAGCTTACGCACCCACTCGGGACTATCGCATTCATGCGATCTGCCCACCAAAGCCTGACCAGCACCCAACCCGCAAACAATCTCGGTCCCGCTAGCGAGCAATGAGACAATTCGCATAAGCCAGTTTCGTTAGGCGAGCTGCGGCTCTTCTCGTTCCCGTAATGAAATGAAAGACCTTTCCAGCGCGGCAAATCCTCCGAACAACACAGCTGCGAAGGCAAGGTCGCCAATAAGGCTATTGCGAAAAAATGGAATGGCGGCGGTGTAGCAGGTGATTAGGCCTCTCCAAGTCTTTGGGTAGAGTCCATCAAACGCCCAGACGGCGAAGTTCGTGACCAAGTAGAACATCACGGCGCTGGCGAATATCGCTAATGCAATTCTTAGGACAAATGCTTTGTCCCGGATAAGTCGGCCGATGGCTACTGTCATCAGTATGCAAAGATACACTACTGGTTGAGATTTCAGCAGCACTGCAGTGCCGTAAACCGTAAGACCGAGCACCAAGTCGCTGAAGATCATCGCCGCAATCGGCACCAAAAAGGCGACCTTCAGATCGCGCAGATACATTCCGCCGAAAAGAGCCATGGCTGCGATCGGAGTCACGTTGGGTGCGTGCGGCAGTAAGCGAGACAAAGCGGCCAGGACAATGATGGCGCTTAGTGTTATCGATCGTTTATTCATATCTAACTTCTCCTCTCATATTGGCGGTATTAGCTCCGCCGTGCATTTCTCCGGTAGTTTAGATCTGTTCGGCACGAGATCAGCATAATATCTCCCATCGCGCGTGACGGTTTCGCCGACTTTCACAGAAACCGGTCTTTTGAAGATCGGGCCATCCCACACGAACGAATGAAATTCTCCATTCTCTCCACATGGATCGACCCCTGGATGGAGCTCGCTCAAAAATTCCTTGTCATACAGTCTGCCGGCAAAGCCCGGGCCTACGTTTGCCTCCACGCACGAGAGATAAGCCTTGTAGCCGAGTCTGATCACCTCGTGAGCCAGTTCAGTAGTGTCCCGCTTCCAAATCGGAAAGATGCCGCGCATCCCGGCTTTAGCGAGATTCGCTTCCCGCCATGCGCGAAGATCTTCCAAGAACAAATCACCGAAGGCGACAGTCTGCATGCCGTCGGCTTTGTAGCCAACCATGACTCGGTTCATGATCGCTTCGTAGACATCATTCGTGCATTCACCCGAACTTCCAGATGGAAGGTAAACTTTCAGCAATGGAATTCCGATCGCCTCCGCCTGCTCGTCTAGGAGCGTCTCGCGCACGCCATGATGGCTAATCCGCTGGTACTCCTCAGACACAGTCGTCATCAGACCGATGACATTGTACTCCTTGGCTTGGAGGAGTACGTGTAAAGCCATCGCGCTGTCTTTACCGCCGCTCCACGACATAACTACCGGTGTTCGCATTGTTCGCCTCTTCTAAAAACGAAGGCGCATTCCCGCGTACATGGCTTGGCCGAGATTCGGGAAGCCAAAAACTTCCGCGTAGTGCTCATTGGTCAGATTGTCGATGCGTCCAAAGATCGACATGTGCGAATTGATCTCGTATTCGGCCGCAAAATTGACGAACGAATAATCCTCTATGTCGAAATTTGGTCCGCCGAAATTGATTTCTTCGCGCGCGTTCACAAACTTCGCCGTGATCGTCGTGCGCAGTTTTTTCCACCAAAAATAGGAACCGGAAAGATAAACCTCGTTACGTGGCCGCCGCGGTAGGCGCGCGCCTTGTGGTTGCGAAATGTCCGCCGACGAAGTTTTCTCTGCGTCAAGATAGGTGTAACTAGCCGTAAAAATAAGATCGGCAATTGGCTGTGCGCGCAATTCTGTTTCGAGTCCTTGCGTCTCCGCCGCACCGAGATTCAACGTTTGGAACTGACCATTGAACCCGATCACGTTCGACAGGTCATTGTGGAAATAAGTCGCACCGACTGTGACTCGGTTTTCCCAGAGTCGCTGTTCGAAGCCGATGTCCCAACCGAAATCTTTTTCCGGCTGCAATCCAAAGTTGTTTCCAAAAATTTTGTCCTGACTGCTCGGCGGACTGAATCCGGTCGCGACACTGGAATGCAACGTCGTATTCGTCTTGTCGATCTTGTAACTGCCGGCGAAACGATAAGTCCACACGTCACCGAATTGATTAAAATTATCGAGGCGCCCGCCAGCGACGAAAATGAAATTGTCGATGTTGACGGTCGCTTGCAAGAATCCGGCCACTTCCTGCGTGTGGTCGCTGATAAATGTCGGTTGCGGCCCAAATGCTTGCGAAACGAACGGGCGCTCTTGTCCAGCGTTTACGCGGCTGAAAAAAAATCCGCTCGTCAACGTCAACCACGAAGTTGGCCGCAAATCGTTTTGATAATCGACTTGCGTTCGCTCGAACAGCGCACGCGTCGGCCCAACAAATCCATCCTGATTCGGATCGTTCAACTGTCGCTCATGATCATAATCGAAAATTAATTTGTGCTCCCACCAGTCGGTCGCTTTCCAATCGACATGCGGCCCGATCAACCAGCGCTCGGTGAGCAAGTTGTCGATCGGGCGCGGATCGAAAATCGTGTTTGGATCGCCGGTATCAGAAAGCGAATAAGTGAGCAAGCTGCCGATACGCAATTGCTCGTTAGGCGACCAGCCTACGTCCGCGATCGCGGCTGTGTTTCGATATGGATTGTTCGGGCGCGCGTTGTCCGTATCGAGGCGGCTCGCGCCGATCGAGTAATCGAACTCGTCGATCCTGCCATCGCTTGCGAGCGTCTCACGAAACGTGTCGTAGGTTCCGCCTTCTTCACTGAGTGTAATGCCGGGCGGGCCATCGCCTTGCTTTGTGAAAATTTGGATGACGCCGGCGAGCGCACGCGGGCCAAACAACGTGCTTTGCGGACCGCGCACGATCTCGATCCTGCCAATGTTGTCGGTCGTCAGATCAGCGAAATTAAAAAGCCCGGCCAGACCTTGATTGATCGGAATGCCATCGAGCAGCACTTGCATGTCTTCGCTCGGCAACCCGCGCATGAAAACGTCCGTCAACTGCCCCGGCGCGCCGGTTTGGACAACTGATAATCCGGGAACTTCCCGCAGCGCATCGGCGACACGTTCGATCTGTTTTTGATCGAGATCTTGAGAGTCGATTACGTTCACACTCGCGGGCGATTGATCGCGCGGAATGTCCGTGCGTGTCGCGGAAACAACGACCGGCTCGGCTTCCGCTTCCTGCTGATCGGTGGTTGTCGATGTTACCGCATCCTGCGCGGAAGCACCGCGCATTGCAGCGATTATGATCAAAATACCAAAACAAACCGGACGATTTCGCATACAAGTTTCCTCCAACTCTCGAGAGTCGGACTTGTTTGTCCTGCGATTGCGGGACGCATCGCCCAGCTCTCATTCTTCCTTTTGCGAAGAAGTTTTCCGTTCCGATTTCGCGGAACGAATGAGGTGAAGCGGGCAAATATTCTGGCTCCTGGCTTTTGAAGAAGTTGAGAGTCTTTAGTTGAACGATGAGAGCCAAAGAAGCGTTTCGCTTTCTCCCAACTCTCAACTGATGCCAGTCCGGCTCGGACCAACTCTCAACTGGCTTCGCCTTCTTCCCGCCTTCACCATCCGACTCGCGCCGAACGATTGGCCCTGGGAAGTCGTATCCAGTTACAGCAGCGCAACTGCTCCCGAATTGCACGGGATTTCTCGCGCCGATCCACTTTTTCAAGCTCGCAAAGAACTGGATCAACAACTACCTGCTTGCGCTTGGCGGCTCAAGATTTATTTATCAATCGTAAGGTAGCTGTCCCCAGCCGGCAGATCTTTGAAGTCTGCGCGTGAGGACACGCGCCTCTACATTTTATTTGAAAGTGCCCTCGACCGATTCCAATCCTAATTTTGCTGTCACCGGTGGCGCCGGATTCATCGGCTCGAATCTCGCGCTCGCGCTCCAGGAAAAATTTCCTCAGGCAAAATTAACGGTGATCGATGATTTTCGCTCCGGCGACTTCAGAAATCTCGCCGGTTATCGCGGCGATTTCGTCGCTCAAAACCTGGCCGCGCTCGATTGGCGCGAACAATTTGGCGACGAAAAGTTCGACGCCATTTTTCATCTCGCATCGATCACCGACACGACGTTGCACGATCAATTCGTGCAGGTGCACGACAACGTCGAAAGCTTTCGCTGGATCCTAAAATTCGCCCGGCCGACTAAGACACGAATCGTCTACGCGGCGTCGGCATCGACATACGGGCCGGCCAGCGAAGCAAGCGTGGAATCTAACGGTGCGGCGCCGGCCAACATTTACGCATTTTCGAAGACCATTATGGACAACATCGCGATGCGCGAAGCCGCCGCGTCGCCCGAATGGGTCATCATCGGCTTGCGTTATTTTAATGTTTACGGACCACGCGAAGCGCACAAAGGCGTGCCGGCGAGCATGGTTTATCATTTGTCCAGGCAGATGAAAGCCGGGCAGCGGCCGCGCATTTTCAAACACGGCGATCAAAAGCGCGACTTCGTTTATGTAAAGGACATCGCCGAAGGAAGCATTCTCGCACTCGAGGCGGGTGAAAGCGGGATTTACAACCTGGGCTGCGGCCAGGCCCGCTCGTTCAACGATCTTGTCGATGTTCTGAACAAATGCCTCGGCACAAATTTTGAGCCCGATTACATCGACAATCCGCACGCGCATTACCAAAACTTTACTGAGGCCGACTTGAGCAAAGCGCACAGCGCGCTTGGTTACGCGCCGCGATTTCCACTCGAAGACGGTGTGCGGGACTACATGAAGTGGTTATATCCGGAGGAAAAATCATAAAACCGAAAAAATCCGATCTCCTCGTCGAGATTGTCGAGCACATCGATATCAAAGAACACGACGTCGTCCCATTGGTCGACGCGATGAGCAAGATGGCGTTTTCGGCGCGCGATCTCGGCCGGGCCGCGCAAATTTACGACGCGATGCTGCGCGAGAAAGATTGCGCGATCATTCTCTGCCTGGCCGGTTCGCTTTTCTCCGCCGGCTTGAAAAACGTGATTGTCGATCTTGTCCGCCACAACATGGTGGACGCGATCGTTTCCACCGGCGCCATTATTGTCGACCAGGATTTCTTCGAAGCGCTCGGTTTCAAACATTACAAAGGCGAGATCAACATGGACGACGACGTACTGCGCCGGCTCGCCATTGATCGGATTTACGACACTTATATCGACGAAGATCAATTGCGGGTCTGCGACTCGACTTGCGCGGAGATCGCGGACAAACTCGAGCCACGCCCGTACTCATCGCGCGAGTTCATTCACGAAATGGGAAGGCATTTGGCCGAGCACGCGAAAAATCGAGACTCAGTCGTGCTTGCTGCCTTTGAGAAAAATGTGCCGATCTTCGTCCCGGCCTTCAGCGATTGCAGCGCCGGCTTCGGATTGATTCACCACCAGTGGCATTATCCCGACAAACATCTCAGCATCGATTCAGCAAAAGATTTTCTCGAGCTGACGAAAATTAAAATCGATTCGAAACAGAGCGGATTATTCATGATCGGCGGCGGTGTTCCGAAAAATTTCGCGCAAGACACCGTGGTAGCGGCCGATTATCTCGGTTTTGATGTCGGCATGCACAAATACGCCGTGCAAATCACGGTGGCCGATGTGCGCGACGGCGCGCTCAGCGGATCGACCTTAAAAGAAGCGAATTCCTGGGGAAAAGTCGATCAAGGCGCTGAGCAAATGGTTTACGCGGAAGCGACACTCGCGCTGCCGCTCATCGCCGGTTACGCATATCATAAGTACAACTGGAAGAATCGCCAGGCGCGCGGTTACGCGAAACTCCTCGATCAATCCGCAACCATGAGCGCGAAAGAACCTGGCGCAGTCTAGCCGCGCTACGACGCGGCCAAATCCCGAAACGACTTCTCCGACATTTGGAACTCGTGCCAATCGGGATCGATTTGCGCGCCAAGCCGTTTGTAAAATTGGACACTGCGTTCATTCCACTTCGCGACGAACCATTTGATCAGACCGCAACCAGCTTTCTCCGCCTCGACCGCGACCGCTTTCATTAAAAGTCTGCCGACGCCTTTGCTGCGATGTTTATCGGCGACGAACAACTCCTTGATGATAATATTCGGTTTCGCCCGGTAAGTGAACGGAACGAAGAAATAGACGGCTAATCCGACCAACTGATTGTTTTCTTCAGCAACAAGACAATGGAAATCGGGCGGGGAACGGCGGAACCCCTGTTCGTGCAGCACTTCTTCGGTAACTGCGAAGTCATCGGCGTATTTTTCAAACTTCGCCAGCTCGCGCATCAATGGCAGCAAATCGGGAACATCCGCTTCCACTGCTCTTCGAATCTGCATGTCGATCTTTCAAACCGCCGAAGAGCGGCCGGCTCAACCTTCCCAGAAAAATTTCGTTGGGCGATTGATCTCCGCTGGTAAACTTTTGTGCACGGGGCAATTGAGCGCGGCCTGCTCGAGCGCTTCGCGATGCGGTGAGCCTTTCGGGAGCGGAATGTGAACTTCGGACGGCAGCCCGACGATCCGACGCGGCGCGTCTTTCGACATTTGTTTCTGCACCGACACCGTCATTCCGCGAAGATCGACGCCGAGCTCATCCGCCTTCATTCCCATGATTGTGCTCATGCAGGTCCCGAGCGCGGTGGCGACTAGATCGGTCGGTGAGAATGCCTCGCCTTTGCCTTTATTATCGGTTGGCGCGTCGGTCGCGATTTTCGACTGCGACGGACCGTGCGTCGCGTCGCAATGCAAATCGCCAGTGTATTTAATGGAGACGTTAACCATGAAGAGATTATGTGGCGCGATCGCAGGTTACGCAACGGGTGTGCGTCTTGTCATTCCGAGCGGAGTCGAGGAATCTCTCATTGTTAAGCAGATAACAGCAAGAGATGTCTCGACCCATTCGACTTCGCTCAGGGCAGGCTTTCGCTCGACATGACAAAGGCTGTTACCTTTGTGAGATAACCGGCGTTTCCTGAACCTTGCCCGCGTGCTGGACAAATTCCTCCCGAAAAACGCGCGTAAGATCGACATCGTGCAAAACGATCATGTCGGTATCGTGTTTTTTGCGATTGTCGTTCTGCCATCCTTCATTCCACCAGCAGAAACCGACGATCGCCGGCCAGCGATTTGAAAACAAATCTTCGAGCGCCGACTTTGCCCAGCGCGCAACATTCACACGGCGATTATGCAAATCGCAGCCGAATTCCGCGATGATGATCGGCTTGCCCGGCGCGATTTTCGTGAGGCGCGGGTAGGTTTCGCGCAACTTGAAGCGCAAGCTTTCTGTTCCGTCCCGCGTCATCGGCGTAATTGGCCCGTAGCTGCTGAGCGCGACCCAATCGCAATAGTTTTCGCCGGGAAAATAATTTTCGAACGCGTTCCATTTCCGCTCTGGCTCGTCGAACCAGTTTACGTGCCAGACCCATTGCAAATTGTCCGCGCCTTCCGCGCGCATCAGATCGACAATGTGCCGATAGGCCGCGACGTAGCGCCGTGGGCCCGCGCCGGCGCCGCCGTTCCAGCATCCGTTCCAGCTAAACCATTTCCCGTTCGGCTCGGTCCCCCATTCAATCAAAATAGGCGATCCGAAGTTTTTCGCGGCGCGCGCCCATTCGCGAAGATCGACATCGAACTCGCCAGCGATGATTTTCTGAAGGGAAAAGATTTTCTCCGCGTGCTTCTGATCGACATCGGAACGCAGCATCAAACGGACATACGGAATTTTCCCAAGGTCGCGGATCCAGGCGCACATCGCCCCCGGAAATTCGCGCGACTCGAACCAGTTATCGGAGAAATAAATCCAAGCTGTCTTTTTGCCAACCGCCTGTTCGTAACGTGCGACATCCTCCGGCGTGACATCGTGCTCAGTTGGATCGTGTTTTTCGGTGCCAACGCCGTCCCAATAAAAGCCGTGATAAAGTTTTCCGCTTTGCGGCGGAGCGACACGCGCCGTTTGCGCGTGCAAAGTCGCCGCGCAACCGACGAATAGCGCGAGAATTGTCTTCACCAGACAATTGTAGGGCAGGCGCTCCGCCTGCCAAATCGGCAACCGACGCGGTCGCCCTACAACATGGGTTTACCCGAAGCGCGCGGAAGCATGCATTCCATCCGTTAGGACACGCGCTAGGACACGCGCTGTTGTCTCCATCGCCTTTTTGTATTCTGGAATTTCTTCAGGTTGCGCCCGCTTCGTTCCGCATTAGCCTGAAACATGCACAAAAATGTCACGGGCAAAGATCTAACGAAGGAAGCGCCGCGCAGTCCGCGTATTCGAGTCGGCGGCTACGCCATTCTCGGGCGCACGATCGATAAATGCCGGGCGCTGGTGGCGGGAAACATTGGCGAATATCATTTCGACTGTCCGCTCGATAACATGCTCTTCGGGTTCAAAGGTGTGAAGGGCGACGATTTCAAGGCGCAAATCGAGAAGGGTGCGAGCGATCAACAGATGGCCGAGTGGCTCGATCAAAACGGTGAGAAGAAAACGCCGGATGAGATCAAACGGTGGGGCGATGAAGTGGTAGCGACCAGACCATACGATGACCCCGAACGGCGCGATTGGTTTGCTGAGCAAGTCAAACCGCTCGGCCTCGATCCTGCGAAAACGACTTTGTTCGACTGGCTGGAAGCCGACGATAAAGCGTGCCACGCGATGGCGGCGTAATCGCTTACGGCTCGATTGGCGGGAAAATGTTTTCCGTTTCGCCGACGTCGATGCCGTGGCGCAGTTTGCTGTGGCGAACGCTGTAGCCGAAGTAAATCAGCATCCCAATCGCGAGCCAGACGATAAACCGGATCCAGGTGAGGATCGGAAGGCTAAGCATCAGCGCTATCCAAAAGATCACGCCCAGAATCAGGAACCACGGCGCCAACGGCACGCGGAGTCGCCGGGGACGATTTCGATCTGTTCGCCGAGGCACGTTTACACCGAGACAGACCAGAACGAAGGCGAAGAGTGTTCCGATATTCGTGGGATCCGCTTGCTACATAATTGGATCCCTCTCATCCTGTTCGTTTGGGCACAAACTGAAGCTACGCCTTCCTGATCACAGCAATGGCGCGATCGTGTGGCCATTCTGCAGTTCAACGGATGCTCCGACCGACTTGCTTGACGATCTGCACGTACGCTTTCAGAGCAGCCGATGGATTCTCGCTCCTCCATGCGACACAGCCTTCCGTCCCGACCGTGCGATTGAGTGACCGGAACACGACGTTCTCGTGCTCGAGTTTTTTGACTTGCTCTGGCACGAG
>CATPAW010000043.1 GCA_955652255.1 uncultured Chthoniobacterales bacterium
CGGCGGACCGTTTTGAACTGAACTCGTAACCAAATCGCTCATCGATGTTCGATGCGAACAATCTCGCCTTGAAATGGCCACTCGTCAGCCGCTGAGGCCAAGCTCACGTAATCCCATTTTTGTGAGTAACTCTCGCTGTTTCGAATTACATGATCGAAGAATCCACGCTGCCAAAGCGTTGTAGCTGCCGCTGTCTCAGCGGCATGTGCTCGAGCTCTGCCGCCAGAGACGGCGGCAGCTACAACCCGTTTCAACCCTCGCACCCACACACCGAGATCGAAATTATGACCTCCTGGCACAAACAGATGGATGTGATCCGGCATAACGACGTAACGGCCTAACGCTACTCCACGTGCTACCCCGGCTTGTGCATATTCGAGCAATGCAGCGTGAACTTTTTCATTCGCGAGAATATTTCGCCGATTGTCTGTGCACAAAGGCACAAAGTACAACGGTGGATCATATTTTTGGAAAATGCGCGTCAATCTTGGCGGTTGAGTGAGAGTCATAGATAAGAACTTAGTATTTCTTTAATCTGCCGCCGAGACGGCGGCAGCTACAACCCTTCCGCATCATTGATAGCCCGCCGGGTAAATGATGTTGAGCAGCATCGTGAGAAAGAAATTGCAAATCAGGACTGCGAGCGAGCTGTTCACCACCGCCTCAGTCGTGGCGCGACCCACGCCCACCGCGCCCTCGCGTGCGGTCAATCCTTTGTGACAACTAATGAAGACAATCAGAATTCCGAAACAGAACGCTTTCGACAGGCCCATGATGATGTCGCGGTTCCGGGTCCAGCGCACCATGTTGGCCATGTAGTAGGTGCCGTTAATCTCGAGCAGAAAAACTGCGATAAAATATCCGGCGGCAATGCCGACGGCGATGCACTCGGCCACCAGTAGCGGCATTGAAATCATCATGGCGAGCGCGCGTGGCACGACGAGATAATCGGTCGGATAAACCGCGAGCGCGCGCAACGCGTCGATCTGCTCGGTCACTTTCATCGTGCCGATCTCGGCCGACATGGCTGCGCCGACCCGACCCGCCACCATCAACGCCGTGAGGACCGGGCCAAGTTCGCGGCAAATCGCAACTGAAACAACTGCGCCAGTGGCAGACCCCATGCCGAGTTTGTTGAATTGGAAGAATGTCTGCGCCGAAAAAACCGCGCCGGTGAAGCCGCCCGTGATCACAACAACGACCTGCGAGAGCAAGCCGATCTCGACGATTTGATTGAGAAACAACTTCCAACGGAACTTGTGGGTGAAAATCGAACGCAATGTGTCCGCCGCGAGAAGCACGACTTCGCCGAGATATTGAAGAAACGACAGAAACGTGCGCCCAAACGCGTTGAAAAGACGGACGATCATCTGGACGAACGCACGGTGACGATGCGTCGGGCTTGGTTCAAACGCTCAGCGGCTGCGTTTTTGATTTTGGGCGCAACTCCGACGGAATGGCGCCGATAAAGCGCGGATCGAGGTCGAGTTTCTTGAAGATGGCGCGAATTTCTCTGGCGGTAATCGTTGGTTCGTCGAGCTCGAGATAAACGAGATCGTGGTTGCTATCCACTTTGTAGCGCAGGCCGGGAATAGCTTCGAGCTGATGATCCAACTCCAGGACCTTGTCCAAGTCCCGCAGTCCAGTCGCATAAACTTCCAATTCGATCATTTCCACAGAGAGTTTACGAATCCGCCGCAATCATGCAAAACGAGAAAACATTTTTCTCACCGGTGGTAGCGGCGGCTGTCCCCAGCCGCGCCTGCGCGTGAGGACACACGCCTCTACGCGGAACGCTCAATGTTTGCGCATCGCGCAAAGCTGCGATAAAAAGATGTCGATCGCGGTGATTGTCGATCTTACGAATGAAACGCGCGGTTAAATTCTTTTTCCGAATCGAGGTTTTTCTCGGCGCTCTTTTTTTTACGAGTTGCCAAACTGTGCCGGAAGGAATTCAGCAGGCGAAGATCGCGATGGCGCAAAAAATCCAGGCCGAGCCGCTCGGCGATTATTTTATCGGCCGCCGTTATTACAAACCGGATTTTAAGTTTTGGGGTTACGTGCGCCGGCCGGGTCAGCCGTGGAGCACGGCGCAGTTTGTGATGTTGAACGAAAAACAAAAAATCGCGCCCGATCGAGAACAATTGAAGTTCGGCAGCGACAACAATTACGAATACAAACTCTACGGCGACTTCAGCGGTGACAAAGTTTACGAGCCCGCCAGCAACACCATCTATCCGGAATTTATTTTGAAGGGTTACGAATTGATCTCGACGAATCCAACCCTGATTTTTAAAAGTCAGTATAGCGGCCGTGCCCAGGCGGCGGAAAGTCGCTATCAAATCGAGAAGCCGGAGTAACGAATTTGTCACTCCGAGCGAAATCGAGGAATCTCTTCTGTATTAGTCCGGCGCGCCGTATGATTTTTAAACAGCAAGAGATGTCTCGACTCCGTTCGACATGACAAAAGCTGCGAGCGCCTCGAAACAAAAAGACACGCTCGCTGGGGAATTTTTGCGTTATCTCGCGGTAGAGAGAAACGCATCGCCGCGCACGCTCAAGGCATACCGGCAGGCGCTGGGGGCCTTTCGCGCTAAAAACAAAACGCCCTGGAAAAAATGCACGGCGGACGATTTTCGTGACTATTTGTTTGCGCTGATGAAGCGCGCACAAGCGCGGTCATACGTTCGCTTGCAGTTCTCCGCGCTCCGAAGCTTCTATCGATTTTTAACCGAGCGAAAAAATTTGCGGCGCGATCCAGTGCGCGAACTGCAACTGCCGAAGATCGGCAAGAAACTTCCGCTCGTGCTCACGAAGCAGCAAATCGAGGAGCTGCTGGCTGCGCCGCTCAAGATCGCGAAGAATCGCGCTGCGCCGGTTTGGATGCCGCTGCGCGACGTCGCAATCATGGAACTTTTTTACAGCAGCGGTTTGCGCTTAAGCGAACTGACGGATCTCGATGTTGCCGATGTCGATCTTTACACCGAGTCGGTACGCGTCTTCGGTAAAGGCCGCAAAGAACGCATTTGTCCAGTTGGTTTTCCGGCGCTCGAAGCGATCTCGCGTTATCGCGCGGCGGCGAACGTGCATTCCGGGCCGCTCTTTATAAATAAATTTCGCAAACGAATGTCCACACGCTCCATCTGGCTCGTGCTCAAACGCTACTTGCGGCACACATCGATTCCGATTTCGATCAGTCCGCACAAATTGCGTCACAGTTTTGCGACACACATGCTGGATCGCGGCGCCGATCTGCGCAGCGTGCAAGCATTGCTCGGCCACGCGAGTCTTTCCACGACGCAAATTTACACCCATGTCACTGTCGAGCGGCTAAAGAAAGCCTATGCGGATGCGCACCCGCGGGCGTAAATAGTTGTAGAGGCGCTTGATAGAAGCGCCGCTACAACTTAGCCAGCCGGCGCGGCTGTTGTACTAGGCTCGGCCACGTGGAAGGCCAGTTTTCCTTCGGCCGCCGTGACCTCGACGCGGTCGCCCGCTTTAATGTTGCCTCTGAGCAATTCTTCCGCGAGCGGATCCTCGAGGTAACGCTCCACTGCGCGGCGCATCGGACGCGCGCCGTAATTTGGATCGTAACCTTTTTCGATCACGAACTCGTGCGCCGCGGCGTCGAGCACGATCTCGATCTCTTTCAGCTTGAGCCGGGCCTTCACCTTCGCCACCTCAAGATCGACAATGCGCATCAAGTCCGGCTTGCCGAGCGAGTGGAAGACGATGATTTCGTCGAGCCGGTTGAGAAACTCGGGTTTAAAGACGCGCTTGGTTTCTTCCATAATCTTGTCGCGCATCGAATCGTAATCGTGTCCTTCGCGCGGCGCGCCGAAACCCATCACCGTTTGCTTCTTGAGCAACTCGGCACCCACGTTGGAAGTCATGATGATAATCGTGTTTCGAAAATCGATCTTGCGGCCTAACGAATCGGTAATTTTCCCATCTTCGAGAATCTGGAGAAGCAAATGCATTACGTCCGGATGCGCCTTTTCGATTTCATCGAAGAGAACAACCGAGTACGGCCGGCGCCGCACGGCTTCCGAAAGTTGGCCGCCCTCCTCATAGCCAACGTAGCCCGGCGGCGAGCCGATTAGCCGCGAGGCAGTGAATTTTTCCATGTATTCCGACATGTCGATCTGAATGAGCGCGTCGGAATCGCCGAACATGAATTCCGCCAGCGTGCGCGCCAGATACGTTTTGCCGACACCAGTCGGGCCAAGAAAGACAAACGAACCGATCGGGCGTTTCGGATCTTTCAGATCGGCGCGGGAGCGGCGCAAAGCTTTGCTGATGGCAGTGACCGCTTCGTCCTGACCGATGACGCGCAGTTTCAGCTCCGACTCCATCTTGAGCAACTTTTGCATTTCCTCCTGCTCCATTCGCTGGAGCGGCACGCCGGTGACTTTTGAGATGATATGCATCATGTCGTCGGCCGTAACGACGACCTGTTTTTCTTCGCGCTCCTCGCGCCACTTGGTCAAAATTGTATCGAGCTTTTCCTTGGTTTGCTTCTCTCTGTCGCGAAGGGCGGCCGCTTTTTCAAAATCCTGCGCTTTGATGGCCGCTTCCTTTTCCAACCGGATCTCTTCGATTTCCCTCTCGATTTCCTTAACATCAGGCGGCCGCGTCATCGCATTGATGCGTGCGCGTGCGCCCGCTTCGTCCATCACGTCGATGGCTTTGTCGGGCAGAAAACGGCCGGTGATATATCGCTCGGAAAATTTGACTGCCGTTTCGAGCGCTTCGTCGGTGAGCTTGGCCTTGTGATGCGCTTCATATTTTGGTCGCAAGCCTTTCAAAATCTCAATTGCTTCATCGATCGTGGGCGCATCGACCTTGACCGTCTGGAAACGACGCTCAAGCGCGGCATCTTTCTCGATGTACTTGCGATATTCGTTCATCGTCGTCGCGCCGACGCATTGCAGTTCGCCGCGGCTCAAAGCCGGCTTGATAATGTTGGAAGCGTCCATCGCGCCTTCGGCCGAGCCCGCACCGACGATGGTATGCAGCTCATCGATAAAGAGAATGACGTTCTTGGAGCGACGGATTTCATCCATCACCGCTTTGATACGCTCTTCGAACTGGCCGCGATATTTGGTTCCGGCGACCATCAGCGCGAGATCGAGCGTGACCACTCGTTTGTCGCGCAATAGCTCCGGCACATTGCCATTCGCAATTTCCTGGGCGAGACCTTCCGCGATCGCGGTCTTGCCGACACCGGCTTCACCGATCAGGACTGGATTGTTCTTTGTCCGCCGGCAAAGCACTTGAATGACGCGCTCGATTTCATTGTGGCGCCCGATTACCGGGTCAAGCTCGTCTTTTTTCGCCAGGTCGGTGAGATCGCGACCAAATGCACGAAGCGCGGGGGTCTTGACGTCTTTCTTCGTCGGCTCGCCGCCTTCCTGCTCGGATTCGGGCGGAGTGAAATTAGGATCGAGCTCTTTAAGAATCTCATTCCGCGTTCGCTCGATATCGACTTCAAGACTCTTGAGCACGCGCGCGGCGACGCCTTCCCCTTCGCGCAAAAGGCCGAGCAGTATGTGTTCGGTGCCAACATAGGAATGATTGAGCGCTTTGGCTTCCTTACCGGCGAGGGCGAGCACTTTTTTCACCCGCGGAGTGTAGGGGATGTTGCCGACCATCTTGGTTTCGGGTCCGGAGCCAACCTGCTTCTCCACTTCCATGCGCACAGTCTCAAGATCGAGCCCCATTTTCTGCAAAACGTTCACCGCCACGCCCTGCCCCAGTTTGATTAGACCAAGAAGCAGATGCTCGGTGCCGACGTAATTGTGATTGAACCGGTCGGCTTCCTTGCGAGCAAGCGCCAGGACCTGTTGAGCGCGTGGCGTAAAATTATTCATTATTCAATGGCCCAGCAGTCGAACCATTGCCCGACTCCCTCGCCATTTTACTGATATCAGGTTTAGGGAAGACTTTCAAACGCTCCCGGATAATTTGCGCGCGAAGATGATCGCGTTCTTCCGCGTTCAATTTTTGCTGCGAGCTTTTCTGCAAATGCGCCGGCTGCGTATCAATAAACAGTTCGTCGATCGGCAGACGTCGATCTTCCGGAAACGCGCCAAGATCGACACCGAGTTTGATGATCGACAATAAGTTGAGCGCTTCTTTCGAACTCATGGCGTGTGCGTAGGTCAGGACGCCATAAGCGCGGCCGACCTGGTCCCAAAGCGTGTTCGATTTTTTCTGGGTCAAGACCTGGCGCGCGTCGTGTTCCTTTTCGATGATCGTCTCGATCACTTTACTCAGGCGACTGATGATTTCGTCTTCCTTTTCGCCGAGGGTCGTCTGGTTTGAGATTTGGAAAAGGTTGCCCATCGCCTCCGTGCCTTCGCCATAAAGACCGCGCACGGCGAGACCGATTTTGCTCACCGCCTGAATAACTTGATTAATCAGTTCGCTTAAGACGAGACCGGGCAGATGCAACATCGCGGAAGCGCGCATGCCGGTGCCGACATTCGTTGGGCACGCCGTCAGATATCCAAGACGCTGATCGTAGGCGAACTCCAATTTGTGCTCAAGCGTGCTATCCACTTTATCAACAAGTTTGAACGCAGCTTTGAGTTGCAAGCCGGAGCGGATCGATTGCATCCGCAAATGATCTTCTTCGTTGATCATGATGCTGAGCGTCTGGCGGCGATTCATCACCACCGCGCTCCCAACACCTTTGGCGGCATGCTCGCGGCTAATCAGATGGCGCTCGACCAACACCTGCTTTTCCAGCGC
>CATPAW010000044.1 GCA_955652255.1 uncultured Chthoniobacterales bacterium
CTGGAACGACATTCACCAGGAAAGACGAACTTGGAGATGGGCGCTCACCAAGCTTATCAGGATTGGGATCCGTAACAGTTGCGTTTCGTGCTGATATCGCAGACCATTTCGCATGGCTTTTGACCTGAAGGAAATGGTCGCCGCGCGTCTGGGCGAAAATTATCAGCTGCACGAGCGACACATCAACCGCACGCTCGTCGCAGCGCAGCGCGTCATCGGTTTCGATAAAGTCTACGCGCGAGCGGAAGGCGCGTATCTCTACGACATGGATAACGCCTCCTACCTCGATTTCCTGAGCGGTTACAGCGTTTTCAACATCGGGCGGAATCACCCGGTGGTGAAACAGGCGATCCGTGACGTGCTCGATCTCGATCTTCCTAACATGGTGCAGATGGATTGTTCGTTGCTGAGCGGTTTGCTGGCGGAAGCGATCACGAAACGCACGCCGCCGCATCTCGATGCCGTTTTCTTCTGCAACTCCGGCACCGAAGCGATGGAAGGCGCGCTGAAATTTGCGCGCGCCGCGACCGGAAGGAAACGCGTCATCTCGCTGGAAAGCGCGTTCCACGGGCTGAGCCTCGGCTCGCTTTCACTAATGGGCTGCGAAAGTTTCACCGAGGGCTTCGGCCCGTTGATGGAAGGATTTGACGCGCGTGTGCCGCTCGACGATCTCGATGCGCTAGACCGGCAATTACGCTCGCGCGACGTCGCGGCATTCGTCATTGAGACGGTTCAGGGCAAAGGCTGTAAATCGCCTAAAACCGATTTCTTCGTTCGCGCGCAAGAACTTTGCCGCAAATACGGGACGCTGCTGATTTCCGATGAAGTGCAGACCGGACTTGGCCGCACCGGGAAAATGTTTGGCTACCAACATTGGAACCTTGAGCCGGACATTATCACGCTGGCCAAGACGCTGAGCGGCGGCTACGTCCCGTGCGGCGCGATTGTGACGCGGCGCGAAATTTACCAAAAGACTTTCAGCCGCATGGATCGTTGCGTGGTGCATTCGACTACGTTTGGCCGCAATAATCTCGCGATGGCGTGCGGACTGGCCTCACTCGAAGTGATCGATTCCGAAAATTTGATCGAAAATTCGGCGAAGATGGGCGCGTTGCTCATGCGCAAGATCGACATGTTGCGCGAAAAGCATTCCTTCATCAAGGAAGTGCGCGGCAAAGGACTCATGATTGCGATTGAATTTCATGAGCCCCAGGAATTCAAATTGAAGATGGCGTGGAAGTTTTTGCACAAGATCGACAAGGTGCTTTTCGCGCAAATGGTCGTGACGCAAATGCTGAGCAAGCATCGCATTCTCACGCAAGTGGCGGGACACGCGATGGACGTTCTGAAAATTCTGCCTCCACTCATCATTGGCGAGCGCGAGATCGACTTGTTTGTCAGCGCGCTCGACGACGTGCTAAGCGATTGCCGCAAGTTCCCAGGTCCGATGTGGGAGCTGGGAAATAATTTCGTGCGCGCCGCGCTCGGCTCAAAGCGCCCGGCCGAATCGCGCCCGGCGGTTCCGGCTTAACTCTTGTCCATCTCTAGCCGGCCATTTTTGATTGTCCCATCTTTCGTTTGGGCGTACCGTTTAGGTCAAGCCAAACACGGAGGAATGATCATGAGCACCGCTGTCGCAGAAGAGAAAAAAACTAAGCTGAGCCAACTCGATCAGATCAAGAAATTTACCAAGGTCGTCGCCGACACGGGTGATTTCGAATCAATCAAGGATTTCAAACCGCAAGATGCGACGACGAATCCAAGTCTGATTTATGCCGCGACGCAAAAGCCGCAATACGTGCATCTATTGGACGAGGTAATTGCCGATCGAAAAACAACCGGACTTACGGGCGCGGCGCAGATCGAGGACATCATCGAGCATTTGCTCGTAAAATTCGGGTGTGAAATTTTGAAGATCGTGCCCGGACGCGTCTCGACCGAAACAGATGCGCGCTACTCGTTTGACACCGAAGGCTCGATCTGCAAAGCGCGGCAACTCATCAAGCTTTACGAGGAGCGAAAGATTCCGCGCGAACGCGTGCTGATCAAAATTGCATCGACGTGGGAAGGGATTAACGCGGCCGAGCACCTGCAAAAGGAGGGAATCAAGTGCAACCTGACGCTGATGTTTTCGCTGCCCCAGGCGGTGCGCTGTGCGGAGGCGAAGGTCCAGTTGATCTCGCCGTTTGTAGGGCGGATTTACGATTGGTTCAAAGCGGCGAACAAACGTGATTACGTGGGCGCGGAAGATCCGGGTGTGATCTCGGTGAAGGAAATCTACACTTATTATAAAAAGTTCGGTTATCCGACCGAAGTGATGGGCGCCAGTTTTCGTAATGTCGGTCAGATCCTCGAGCTGGCCGGTTGCGATGCGCTCACCATTAGTCCGGAATTGATGAAGGAGCTTTCCGAATCCTCTGAACCGGTGGAGCGCAAACTCGAGCCTGAAAAGGTGAAGAAAGCTGACGTGCAGCGACTTGAACTGGACGAGAAAAAATTCCGCTATCTCGTGAACGACAACGCGATGGCGACGGAAAAAACGGCCGAAGGCATTCGCAAGTTCGCGGCCGATGTCGTGAAGCTGGAGAAATTTGTCGCGACGAAAATCAAATAACTGAATCAGGAATCTAGGAAAAGAGGATTGTAGCTTCATGGTTTCCTGGTTTCCAGATTGAGGTCCGGTTTTGTTCTGATTCGTTAGGGCAAGTGTTTAACGTCGTTCTGGTCGAGCCGGAGATTCCGCCGAACACCGGCAACGTGGGGCGGCTTTGCCTTGCGACGGGCTCCACTTTGCATCTGGTAAAGCCGCTCGGCTTTTTGTTGGAAGATCGACAACTGAAGCGCGCGGGCCTCGATTATTGGGATGAAGTCGACGTGCGGACTTGGAATTCGTTTGAAGAATTGCAATGCGCGCAACCAGGAGGTGTCCGCTATTTTTTTCTAACGACGAAGGCCGGCTGTGCTTATTACAACGTCAAATTTCATCGTGGCGATTTC
>CATPAW010000045.1 GCA_955652255.1 uncultured Chthoniobacterales bacterium
GAAGATGAGGGCATCGAGCATGCTGAAGGGTGTCGCGGTCATTCCGATGCCTAGCGCAATCGTCACCACCACGACCGCGGTCCTGATGCGATAGGTTTGGCATTGGATCGCGCTGGGACTGATGGTAATGGCGGCTTGAATTAGTTGTGACCGGTTTGAGACCAAAGTCTCTACCCGTCTCGCGTTGGTGAGCTACAGATCGGAGCAGTTTACTTCGGCGCTGGTGAAGCGACGAGTTTTTCGAAGCGCGGATCGTTCCGCAGCGGATCGAACATGGGATCGAGGCGAAGCAGCGCAGGAGTGAGCGGTACACCCTCAGCCAGCGCGCCTTCATATGGTATCGAAAGTAGTTTCTGTAAAGCAGAGATGGCGCGGTCAAATTCCCCCATCTGTGCAGCCACGCGTGCCAGGGTTTCGACGGATCCGGGACCAGAAAGCGCATCTTTGTCGATAGGGAGCAAGGCCATGGCGCGTTCCGCCAAGGCAAACGCAGCGGCTTTATCACCAAGGCCCATATTGGTCAGCGCGAGATCGCGCATCAGCTGATAGTTTTCGGGCTGTTCTTTGAGGAAAGACTCCAGTTCGCTGCGTGCCTGTCGCCAAGTTTCTTGGGCGCGGGCATGATCACCAGCGACCTCTTGCGCCCAGCCTAACCAGAAGCGCAGTTCGCCATTGAAAAAGCCCAAAGCTGGATCAGGCTTGGCCAATATTTCCTCTAGCCGCGGAATGACTTGCCCCGGACGGCGCTCCAGGATCGTTTGGTAAACTTGTGCTTCCAACGCCGAGGGGTGGTCGGCCGGGGGATGCAAAGGGGTGAGGAGTGCCGCGGCACGCGGTAGGTCGCCTTCCGCTTGTGCAATAGCCGCCTTTTCCGCCAGGCTGTCGACATCGTCCGGCGTGATGTTGAGAACCTGATCAAACTTCCCCAGCGCTTCTGGAAAGCGGCGAAGTACGGCAAAGTAAAGCGCGTGCTCACTTAGCAAGTCAGCATTACGAGGGTCGAGTCGCTCCGCTTCGTTGAAGTACGATTCGCTCCGGTCCCACTGGCCTCGCCTCCGCGTGACATAGGCCAACAGTTCGGGAATCCGGGCGCTATTGGGCAGGAATTGTCGTGCCTGCTCGTAGTAACGCACCGCGCTGTCGTAATCCTTTAGGCATGCATAATGGTAACGGCCCTTGGCGAGGACGGCTTCGCCGAGATTAGGCTGAAGAGTGAGAGCGGTTTCGGCTGCCTGGCGCGCCTCTTCGCGGAGCGCGATCGTCGGTTGAAGAGTTAGTGCGATGTAGCCATCCGCCTCAACGTATGCAAGTAGCGCCCAGGCAAGAGCAAACTTGGGATCCAGCCGTACCGCTTCTTTGAGACATTTCTGCGCGCGAAGAGTGGTAGCATAGTTTGCATGCTTGAGTGTATACGCTAGGCCGCGCAGGTACGCGTCGTAGGCCTCGACATTGTCCGTTGGTTTGGCGGCGATGACCTCCTCTTCCTGACCGGTAAGTTTCGCCCGCAATTGATCGGCGATGGCTTTGGCTACCTCACTCTCAACCGAAAAAATGTCGGTCAGCTTGCGATCAAAGGTATCAGCCCAAAGATGAGAATCATTGGCTGCCTTGATCAGCTGAACGTTCACGCGTACTGCGTCGCCGGTCTTTTGCACGCTGCCTTCCAGAATGTGAGCCACTCCGAGTTGCTTTGCGATGTCTGGTAGGTTTTCCGGCGTGGTTCTGTAATGTTGGGTCGAGGTACGCGAGATTACCTTCAGATCAGCGATCTTCGATAAGCGGGTCAGGATTTCATCCTGGATACCGTCGGCAAAGTAAGCGTTAGCTTTTTCCTCGCTCCGGTTTTCAAAAGGTAAGACCGCGATCGATTTTTCCGGAATCGATGCCGCCTGTGATACCGGTTTGGCCTGCCGCTTATACGCTCCGAAGTACAAGCCAACAAGCGCGAGAGCAGAGATCGCCGCGATGCCACCGACAAGCAGCACTTTCTTGTTTGAGCTCTTGCCAGGGGCACTCCTTGTCCTTGTCGGCCCTGGAGCAAGCTGCAGCCGCTGCGCAACCTCTGCGGCCGATTGCGGACGCTGCGACGGATCCTTTGCCAGACAAGCTGCGACCGCATCTTCCCAAACCTGTGGAACTAACCCCGGCTCGATATCCAATTCTTTCCGCCGCTCCGTCATCGAAGGAGCAACTCTTTCGTGAATCTGCCGATCGATGTTGCCCGAATAAAAGGGCGGCTTGCTCGTAAGCAATTCGTAGATGCTCGCGCCTAACGAGTAGATGTCGTCGAGATGGGTGCCGCGCTCGCCGCCGAGCTGTTGCGGGCTCATATAAACGAGCGTGCCGCTCCGACCTTGCTCCATCGTCAACCGGCTCACTGAATCACCAAGACTGCGCGCGATACCAAAGTCCGACACCTTTAGATCGCCCCGTTGATTCACCATCAGGTTTGCAGGCTTCAAATCACGATGGATGACCTTCGCGTGATTGTGCGCATAATCGAGCGCGTCACAGAGTTGACTCGTCCAGGTAGCAATCTCATCCGGCTGAAAGACTTTTTGCTCTTTCTCAGCTCGCAAGTTCGATAGCGTTTCGCCATCGATGTATTCCATCGAAATGCAGCCGGAGCGTTCGTCGTGTATGAAGTCGTGAATCCTAACGATGTGCGGATGGGTCAGCTCGAGGCAGCGCTTTGCCTCATGCTTGAGCTGATCAAACACCGCACGATCTTGAATCATCAGGTCGGGGATAAATTTCAGCGCGACATCGCGCTCGAGTTCTTCGTCGCGTGCCAGCCAGACAATTCCCATTCCGCCTCGCCCCAGGATCTTGACCAGCGTGTAGCGGCCAAAAACTTTTTGTCCGCTGGCGAACTCACGCGAGGTCGCGCCTGCGACATCGC
>CATPAW010000046.1 GCA_955652255.1 uncultured Chthoniobacterales bacterium
CTTCAACGCCCGATCCACCGGTTCACCTTTTCGAACGATCACTTCTGGCATCAATAATCACTCCTAAAATCTTGCGAGGCCGAGCCTAACCGGCCGGAGCCACCTCGTCAAATCCTGTTAATAACTCCATGCGAGCCCATGGGTTCGCCGGAGGCAGTTACGCAGTGAAACTGACCCTGTTGCTGGTCGGCCCTTCGCCGCGCGAGTTTACGCTCAAGACCCAGGCTTCGCGGCATTATGGTTATACTGCCCGCGGCCGCTTACCCCCTCATGCTTGGCTCTTCGCGCCGCTCGGCTCGCGGAAGAGAACGTTGTAATCGGCGTTCGACTTAAACGGCGGATCGTTTACAGACAAGTTGCGTAGCGCTCCCGCTACGACGCGGTGTAGGGATTGGCTGCCGTTGCTTTTTGCGTAATTTCCCTGCGCAAGGCGGTGGCGCTGCCGCCGCGGGCGCGCGTCCACCAGAGGACGATGGGCGAGGCGATAAAGATCGACGAGTACGTGCCGACGACGACACCGATGATGATCGCGAGGGAAAAGTCGCGCAGCACGGCGCCGCCGAATAGAAACAGACAGAGAATCGGAATGAGCGTGACCGTGCTGGTAAGAATGGTGCGGCTCAGTGTCTGGTTGATGCTTTCGTTCATGATCTGTTCGATCGTACCGCGTCGTCCGCTGGCCAGACCTTCCCGGATTCGATCGTAAACGACGATGGTGTCGTTGATGGAATATCCCGCAATGGTGAGCACGGCGCCGACCATGGTGAGCGTCAGCTCACGACCGAGCAGTGAGAAGACGCCGACGGTGATGACCACGTCGTGCACCAGCGCGACGATCGCGCCGACCGCAAACGAAAGCTCAAAACGGAACGTGACATAGATAAGAATGCCGAGAATGCCGAGGCCGAGCGCGACCAGCGAACTTTTCGCTAGCTCGCCGCCGACGAGCGCGCCGACGCGTTCCGAGCGCTCGACTTTGAAACCAGCGTTGGGCAGCGCTTGCACCACCTGCTTCTCGATCTTGTCGCTCGTGTTAAGCGGGCTGCGGACCGTGATGTAAGTTTTGCCGCCTTGCTGTGATTGTTGAATGGGCGAATCGTCGAGGTGAATCGGCCGTAAGGTATCGCGCACCTGGCCGACGGTGACTGGCTGCATCGCGCTCAATGTCACCAGGTCGCCTCCTCTGAAATCGACGCCGAAATTGCGGTCGCCCCGCACATAAAAGGCCATCGCGCCGGCAAGAATCAGCGCGAGCGAGCACATGCAGGCGAGCAGACCTTTGCCGAGAAAGTTGAAATTTTTGGACGAAATCAAATGCAACATCGAGATGCGCTTCAACCGTCCCGTATCGACAAACCAACCGAAACAGTTCCGGCCGACAATGAGGGCCGTAAATAGGGAGGCCAAAATGCCGAGGGTAAGGGAGATGGCAAAGCCTTTCACCGGTCCGCTCGCCTTCCAAAACAAAATTGCGGCTGTGATCAACGTGGTCACGTTGGCGTCGAAAATGGAGCTGAACGCTTTTTCGTAAGCAGTTTGGACGGCGATCTTGAGCGATTTGCCGAGTGCCATTTCCTCGCGTAACCGTTCGTAAATCAGCACGCTCGCGTCCACCGACAAACCGATCGTCAAGATAATGCCGGCGATTCCCGGCAAGGTCAGGACGAAACGAAACATAGTCAGGGCGCCGATCAGGAGAATGAGGTTGATGATCAGTGCGAGATTCGCGACCAGACCAGGAAGTTTGTAATAAATCGACACGCACACGAGCGTGATCGCGAGTCCCATCAAACCGGCGATGATGCTGGCGCGAATCGAGTCCATGCCGAGCGTGGGAGAAACGCTGCGCTCTTCTTCAATGCTGACCGGCGTTTGCAGCGGGTTCTCCAGCACGCTGGCAAGCCCGCGCGCTTCTTTCTCATCAAATTTGCCGGTGATAATGGCATCGCCTCCGTAAATCGCGTCGCGAATGACCGGAGCGGATTGGATCACGCCATCGAGAACAATTGCGAACCGGTGTCCTTTGTATTGCTCGGTGATCTGGCCGAACTTCTTCGCGCCTTCGCTGTCGAACTTCAACTGCACGGTCCAGCCTTCGTTCCCGAAATAGGCGTGCGACTCACTTACGCGATCGCCTCCGAGGTCGGCTTTCTTTTTCACAAGCAGGCGTTCCACCCGCGGCTTCTCGTTTTCCTCCGTCCGCAACGTGTATGTCTCGATGCGGTAATCCGGCGGAATCACTTCCCGTCCAGCATCGATTGCGCGCAAGCGCTCCCCGTTGTCCGGATAAACGAGGCGGAATTCGAGCTTGGCCACGCGCGAAAGTTGATCGCGCGCTTCCTGGATCTTCGCGGTATCGAGCCCCGGAATCTGGACGAGAATGCGATCGTTGCCGACCGGACTGATGACCGGCTCGCCCCCGCCAAAATAATCGACGCGTTTGCGAATGACTTCGACCGCCTGCTCGAGCATCGCTTTGGTGACATCCTTTTCTCCCTTCATCAAGCGGATGAGAAAGGAAGTGCCACCTTGAATATCCAGGCCGAGCGCGATTTTTTTATCCGGCGGCCAGATCGTGACGACGCTGAACAAGACCAGCAACAGCATCAGGGTGAAGGCGAGGAGGCGCTTTCGCGTGCCTTGGTCGGTCGCAAAATACCAGCCGAAGAGGACGAGCAGGAGAAGCCCGATAAAAAAGGTGAGCGCGGGAGTCATCTCGATTGCGGATTGCGGATTGCGGATTGCGGACTGTCGACCTTGCTCATCACTTCAACTCTCTAACGTTTCAACTTTCCGGCGACTTCACCACGTTCGCGATCGCCGACTTTTCCATCTCGATCTTCACATTATCGGCCACCTTCACGATCACGGTGGTCTCCTTCACATTCGAGATCAGCCCGTGAATGCCGGCATTCGTCACCACGCGGTCGCCTGTCTTTATACTTGAGATCAAACGCTGCTGCTGTTCCTGCCGCTTCTTTTGCGGACGAAACATCACGAAGTACATAATGATGAAAATGAAAATGAACGGCACAAAAAATCCGATACCGCCCGCCGGATTCTGCGCGGGTGCGACCGTCTGTGCCTGAGCGAGGAGTAGAGAAAACATGCGAGAAATTAAAGCGAGCGCAGCTTAAACGCGAAACCGTCCACCGCAATTCAATTGTAGTGGCCAGCGTTGTAGCTGCCGCTGTTCTCAGCGGCAGTATGGCAGTATTAAGGGATCTGCCGCCAGAGACGGCGGCAGCTACAACGTAAGATCGCCATTCCGCATCTTGTAATTCGCAAGAAAGCGTTTTCGAAATTGGTCGAACGTTCCATTGTCGATCTTTTCGCGCGCTTGTCTCATTAGATCGAGATAGAAAAATAAATTGTGCAGCGTGATCAGACGCAGCCCGAGAATTTCCTCCACTTTGATCAGGTGCCGAATGTAGCTCCCAGAAAACTCGGAGCAGGCCGCGCAAATACATCCGTTTTCGATCGGTCCTTTCTGCATCGCGAATTCGGCGTTCTTTAAATTCAAAGTGCCACTCGCGGTAAAGGCCGTGCCGTTGCGCGCGAGCCGTGTCGGCAACACGCAATCGAACAGGTCCATGCCGCGCGCGATCATTTCGAGCAATTGCGGCGGCGTGCCGAGTCCCATCGTGTAGCGCGGCTTGTCGTTAGGCAAAAGCGGCTCGGTCGATTCCACCGCGCGCATCATTTCCTCTTCCGGCTCGCCCACGCTCACGCCGCCAATGGCATAACCGTCGAATGAGAGATCGACAATCGCCTGCGCGCTTGCTTTGCGCAGATCGTCAAACGTCGCGCCTTGGATGATGCCGAAGAGTAGCTGGCGTGTTGTAGCTGCCGCCGTCTCGGCGGCAGCTACAACTTCCTTGCACCGCGCGGCCCAGCGCGTTGTCATTTCAACACTGCGCGCGGCGTAATCGTAATCGCATGGATACGGCGCGCATTCATCCAGCACCATCGCGATGTCGCTGCCGAGCGCGGCTTGAATTTCCATGGCGATCTCGGGGGAAATAAACGCCGGCGTTCCATCGACATGATTCTGAAAATGCGCGCCTTCTTCCGAAATTTTGCTCAGCTTCGCCAGCGAAAAAATCTGGTAACCGCCGCTGTCGGTCAGGATCGGTCCGTCCCAGTTCATGAACCGATGCAA
>CATPAW010000047.1 GCA_955652255.1 uncultured Chthoniobacterales bacterium
CTTCAGGCCGACTTCCGGCATGATGAGATGGCGCGAATAACGCAGACGCTCTTCGTCAGTCATTTTGATTCACAAGGTCCCAATTGATTCCAACAATGCGCTTGTTCTCAAATCGCTTCAACGATTTCGGGAAGACCAGATAACTTGCGCCTTTGCGCTCTTTAAAGCCAACGATCCCGAATTCTGCGCCGGCTTCACTCTTTTGAATCGTCATCACGCGATTGTTTTTGATTTGCGATTGAAGGTGTCGATCTTGCGCCGGCTTCTGCCAAAGCGTGTAAACTTGCGGTTGACCGCATTTTTCCACCACTTGCGCAAAGCGGACGGTTTTGACGTTGAGCAGTTTCACATTCGTGGGGGGGTCGGAAAAAAGTCCGCCAGGGAACTACGGCAAGGAAGATCAGACTACCGTTGCTGCATTCCTGCCCTGGCGGGGTTCGTAAGTCCTCGATCCATAGCCCCTGACGGAGAGGAACAATTCGCGTAAGATCGGCATCGTGCAATCACGTTTCGTAATCGGAGGGAACTTCGGTCCGTTGACAGAAGGTGATACTTCTGTTTGCATCGGCGCCGTGAAATGGTTGGGACTATTTTTGTTCGTCGTGCTGCAGTGCTCATGCACGACACTCTCAAATCGGCGCGACCTTTATAGTCCGGAACCTGGACCGGACGTGGTGTGGCAAGGAGGACCGCCGCAGACCACAACTATCACGACAACCACTACGCGCACGGAGCGCGAAGAAACGCCGCTTCCGCCGCCCTCATTCCATTATTAGATCGACATCCTCTGCATAGGGACATCGCGCTGCGATGTCCGGTCGACGCAGCGCATCGACCCTACCCGCCCTCGATCGACAATCAACCGAACGGCAGATTCGCCTTGATTCGAGCCGCGTCTGTGTGGTGCACAAGCGCCGCCTTACTGAGCTGGCGTTTGCGCTTCGCATTTTTCGACGACAGCAAATGCCGGCGCGAAGATTGCGCTCTTAAAACCTTGCCGCGTGCGGTGATCTTAAAACGTTTCGCGACCGATTTGCGTGTTTTGCTGCGAGCAATTGGCTTCGGCATTAGGCGCGGAAGATAGCGGCGATTGCGTCAGTGACAACTGCTTTCCCGGAATTTGCCGGCGGGGCGAGACTCAGTCGAGCCGACGAAATATTCGTGAGATTCGACGGCTCCGCAGAGCGTCGGTCCACCAGCACGATAAAAATTCTCGCATCCGTTTTCTTTCTCGGAACATTGTGGTGGAAATGGAAAACGCGCTCGCAAAAAAGCCGCTTGTTGTCATCGTCGGCGCCGGCTTCGGTGGATTGGAAGCGGCCAAGAGGCTCGCCTGCGAAGCAGTGCGCGTGACCGTGATCGACCGCACCAATTATCACCTCTTTCAACCGCTGCTCTATCAGGTCGCGACGGCGGCGCTTTCGCCGGCCGACATTGCCGCCCCGGTGCGCGCCATCTTGAGCAAATGCAGAAACATGGAGGTGATACTCGCTGAAGTGCAATCGGTGGATGTCGATGCAAAAAAAGTAAAAATGGCCGACAGCGAGCTCGGTTATGATTACCTCATTCTCGCAACCGGCGCGCGGCATTCTTATTTTGGTCACCCGGAATGGGAAAAGTTCGCGCCTGGCCTCAAGAGTCTGGAAGACGCGGTTGAAATTCGGCGGCGAATCCTGATGGCGTTTGAGTACGCCGAGAAAATCAGCGACGAAGCGGCGCGCAAAGCTGCCATGACGTTTGTCATCATCGGCGCCGGTCCGACCGGCGTGGAGATGGCGGGCGCGATCGCGGAGATCGCACGCTACACCCTGGCGAAAGATTTTCGTCACATCGACCCGTCGCAGGCGCGCATTATTTTGGTGGAAAGCGAGCCGCGCGTTCTGGCCGCGTTTCCGGAGGACTTATCGGCGAGTGCATTGAAACAACTTGCCGATCTTGGTGTGGAAGTGCGCCTGGGCGTGCATGCAACGAACCTGACTGAAGCCGGACTTAATATCGGCGATGAATTTATTCCCTGCTGTGTGAAAATATGGGCGGCGGGCAATAATGCATCCTTTGTCGGCAAAACACTCGGTGTGCCGGCAGACCGGGTTGGTCGCGTTTTAGTCAACAACGATCTCACCATTCCTGGACATCCGGAGGTGCAGGTGATCGGTGATCTCGCGAACTTTCTATATCAAACAGGTCAGCCGTTGCCGGGTGTATCGGCGGTCGCGATGCAGCAGGGCCGCCACGCCGCGCGAAACATTCTGGCGGTGATTGAAGGTCGCAAGCCGCAACGCTTCTGGTATTGGGACAGGGGCAGCATGGCCACGATTGGACGAAACAAAGCCGTCGCCGATCTGAACTTCGTGCACTTCAGCGGACTTCCCGCGTGGCTCGCCTGGCTGTTCGTTCATATCATTTTCCTGGTCGGATTTCGGAATCGTGTTGCCGTGCTTTTTCAATGGGCCTGGGCCTATTTCAGTTTTAACAAAGGCGCGCGCTTGATCACGCGAAACTTCCAGGCGGAAACGCGACCGCCAGCGTGAAAACAGTTAGCGAATTAGTGAATTAACTCATTGAATGCCGAAGCCGTTTCGTATCGCGGTTGTTGGTTCTGGCGCGATCGGCAGTTATTACGGCGCGAAGCTCGCTTACGGCGGAAGCGACGTGCATTTTTTGATGCGCGGTGATTTGGATGAAGTGCGCCGGGCCGGTCTCTACGTTCGTGGCAAAGGTGAAAATTTTCGTCTCGCGAAAGTCAATTGCTACAACTCGGCAAAGGAAATCGGTCCTTGCGATTTGGTTTTGATCGCGGTCAAGGCAACTTCAAATGGCGACCTTGTCGATCTTGTCCCGCCGCTTTTGCACGAGCACACCATGCTGCTGACCTTACAAAATGGTTTGGGCAACGAAGAATTTCTCGCCGAACATTTCGGTGGGGAACGTGTTCTCGGCGGACTTTGTTTCATTTGCCTGAGTCGAGTCTCGCGCACGGAAATCGAGCGTTATGATTACGGTCACATTGTTTTGGGGGAGTACGGGCGCGCGTCGCAGCCACGTACCCATGAGGTCGCGGCGGAATTCAAACACGCCGGCGTGACGTGCAGCGTGACCGAAGACCTGCTGCTCGAACGCTGGCGCAAGCTTGTCTGGAACATTCCGTTCAACGGATTATCGATCTTAGGTGGCGGGATCGATACCTCCGCGATCCTGGCTGACGCAGCTTTACGTCGCGCGACGCTTGCGCTCATGGACGAGGCGATCTTCGCGGCAAACAAATGCGGATATCCGTTGCCGGGTGCGGCCGCTCTCGAACAAATAAAACGAACGGAAACAATGGGTGCTTACAAACCATCCACGCTGCTGGACTGGGGAGCGGGCCGGCCGCTCGAAATCGAAGCGATCTGGGGCGAACCGTTGCGCCGCGCAACGGCGGCCGGCGCGCCGGTGCCGCGGCTCGAAATTGTTTATGCGCTTCTCAAAGCGCTCGACGGGTCGCTTCGACAGTCATGAGGCGCGGTCGGATTCGCGTGGCGATGCCACAGGTCGCCGTTCGCAATTTGCAGCGAACTGTCGCCGTCAACGTTGTCGATCTTGAAAAATCCGCTGCGAAAGCAGTGCGTCTTTGTCTTCAAATTCACAAAAACAAATCGACGGATTTAACAAAGCTGCGCGAGGTCTTTGTGTTGCTCATCTCCGATAGACGCATGGCGTCGCTGCATCGACAATTCCTTCACAGAGTTGGGCCGACGGACGTGATGACTTTTCAGCACGGAGAGATTTTCATCAGCGCGCAAACCGCGCGTCGTCATGCTCGCCGGTTTGGGAACTCGCTGGCGCGGGAGCTCCGCTTGTGCGTCGTGCACGGCTTGTTGCATTTGCACGGTTTCGACGATCGAAACGAAACCGAAGCGCAAAAAATGGAGGCGATACAGAGGCGCATTGTTCGACGCGCTGGTCGTTGAACTGAAGGCGCGGTGTGTTAGCGTTTTCACATGAGCTGGCCGCCACAATGGCGCGGGGCAGGAGTGGCAGAAAGCGAATCGGCGGTGACGCTTTCCGCTGCGAAAGGCGCTACACGCTCGGCAGTGGAAGATCCTGTCCTAGAAAAAAAAACGCGCTCGCAGGACGATGTCGATCTTCCGTGGCAAGTGGTGGTGCATAACGATCCGGTCAATCTTATGACTTACGTGACGATGGTCTTTCAACGCGTGTTCGGCTATCCACGCGAGAAGGCGGAAAAGCACATGCTCGAGGTGCATCAGAAAGGGCGCTCGATTTTGTGGAGCGGGATGCGCGAACGAGCCGAGCTATATGTGCAGCAGCTGCATGGTTATCTCCTGCTCGCAACGCTCGAAAAAATCAGTTGATATGGAAATTTGCCGGCGAGAGGACAAGCTTGAGATTTCGGAGCTCGATCCATTTTTAGCGGAGCTTCTTCGGCAGATCCCGGCCAGCACGAATCCGGAGGGGACACCGGCGGCGGAGAAACGTCTTTTTAGTCCACCGGCGGATCGAAGCAAGACCGAGCAATGCTCGGAATGGAAGCTGTATGTGGAACCCGAGTTGCGCCGACTTTTTCGCACCGCCAGGGAAACGGTGGCTGCCGATCTGGAGCAACTGAATGGAAACGAGAAACCTTTCGCGAACCGCAAGCTTCGTATTCCCACGCAGCATGCTGATGCCTGGCTGAACGCGCTCAATCAGGCGCGGCTGGTCATTGCTGCGAAATATAATTTCACCGACGGCGACCTTTGTGATCACTATCGTTCACCGATTGGGTCGCGCCGCGACCTGGGCTTATTTCAACTGAACTTCTACGGGTTTCTTCAGGAGTTTATTCTGCGGGAAATCGACGATTGTCCGGAAAAGACTTCGGATTAACCTTGCTTGCGCTCTCGCACCATCGACATGAGCCGTTCCTTAATGGGGGCGGAAGATTTCGCCGGGCGCAAACTCAGTGCGAATGCTTCGTGGAGGGCATAACATTCGGCGACGCAATCTTCGGCTTTTTTTCCGAATTGTTCGCGCGCTTTCTCAAACGCTTCCATCTCGTTAAGCTCCAGGGCGCCAATAACATAGAGGCGGGCCGCGTTCTGGAATTCTTCAAAGCTCATCTTTTAGCTCCTTCAGCCCGTCATAGATTTTCTTTAGCCCTAATTCAAGCCGGGTTTTAACCGTTCCTAAGGGTGTATTCGTTTTTGCCGCGATTTCGCGCTGGCTCATCCCCCGAAAAAATGCGAGATCGATTGCCTCTTGCTGGGCCGGCGGCAACCGGTCGATGACGTTGCGCACCAGGATCCGGGTGTCGCTGAAGGCGATTTCTTCTTCAGTGGCATTGTGCACCCAGGCATCAGGTTGTTGCTCGGTCTGGCTTCGCAAGCGTTCCTCGGCCCGGGCGTAGGCCTGTTTTTTCCGCAAACCATCGATCGCGCGTCGACGCGCCAGGGTTACCATCCAGCCAAGCGGCTTGCCTTTCTGCGCGGAAAAATTCTTCGCCTGATTCCAGATTTCCATGAAAATTTCCTGCAAAAGGTCATCGGCCTCGGCTTCGTTATGAATCACGCGCAAAATGAGCGCTTTTAAAATTCCGTTGTAACGGTCGTAAAGTTGGGAGAGCGCCTCCGGGTCCTCGGCCTGAATGCGGCTCATCAAATCGAAATCGCTTGGCGCACCGGGCTCAAGCGGAGGCGTGGTGGTGAATGGCCGGACTGTTTCGCTTTCAACCTTCGCGGTATTGGTAAATTCGTGATCCATGCGGGTTAGAATGATTTTGAGGCACCTTGCCCAATTGGCCAACTAATCTTTGAATTGGGGATTCGACCGGTCGATGGCTGAGGCTCTCGGTGTTTAGTACTCTGCCGGCGGCTTCGTCCAACAGTTTCGATGCGGAACGCTGCAATAAGCCTTGACCGTCGAGCGGCTCCCTTAATACCCTCCAACAACAATAACGCGGATCGAGCGCAAGTTGCGCTTGGTAACTGCCAGAGTGGGGAAACGGGTGCTGCGCGATCCTGCGTTCGAAAAGTAACTTCAGAAAAGGAAATCCATATGAAATTGATTACATCGCTTCTCGGCATTGCTGCACTGAGCTTTGCCACCTCGGCGCTTGCGCAAGAAGAATCACCCTCTGTCGCGCCAGAAGAAAAAGCCTCCACCACTGTGCAAGACACGGTGACGCCCACACCGTCGGCGACCGCTACCTCGGAAGAGTCGCCCGCTGCCAAGAAAAAAGAAACAGCGGCAGCGACCTCGCCTTCACCAGCCGCCTCGCCCGCTGCCGAAAAGCCAGCGAAGAAAATGAGCGTGGAAGCGGCATTGAAGGACAACGAGAACAGCTGGGAAGCCGCAGTTGGCAAGCATGATATGGCAACCGTCGAATCGATGCTGGCCAATGATTTCGTTGGCGTTAGTTCCAAAGGCAAAGTTGAAAACCGCCGTGCGCTACTAAAGGAAATGAAGGGCGACAAAGATACCTACTCATCGACCAAGAATGAAAAGGTCGATGTGCATATGTACGGCGGAGGCGTTGCAGTGGTTGTCGGGACGGCGCTGGAAAAGGGCACCGGCAAAGATGGCAAAGCATTCGACCGCACATTTCGCTTCACCGACACCTGGCTGGATCGCAATGGCAAGTGGCAATGCGTTGCCAGTGAGGACATGTTGGTCTCGCAAAAGTAGTTCAGAGCGAACGAGCGGTCGCCAACCAATTCGCAATTTTAAATCGGCCTCGCATTCCGCAAAATTAGCGGGATGCGAGGCCGTGTCGTTTCATTTTCGTTGAACACACGGTCGTATATCGACAACTTGCCGTGCCGGCGTTTGTGCGCCAAGAGTTAGCATTATGGCGCAATCGCCGGGTGAAATGATTATCGACTCGCTTTGGTACAAAGACGCGGTCATCTACGAGCTGCACGTCAAAACTTTTCATGACAGTGACGGCGATGGCATCGGCGACTTTCGCGGTTTGATCGGGAAGCTCGATTATCTCCAGGAGCTCGGCATCACCGCGATCTGGCTCCTGCCCTTTTATCCATCGCCTTTGCGCGACGACGGTTACGACATCGCCGATTATTACGACGTTAATCCAAACTATGGGACGCTCGACGACTTTCGCGCGTTTTTAAATGCGGCGCATGAGCGCGATCTGCGCGTAATCACCGAAGTCGTCATCAATCACACGTCCGATCAAAATCCGTGGTTCCAAAAATCGAGGCGCGCATTGCCCGGTTCACTCGAACGCGAATTTTACGTTTGGAGTGACA
>CATPAW010000048.1 GCA_955652255.1 uncultured Chthoniobacterales bacterium
CTTTAGATTCGGCGGTCATAGACCGCCGCTACAGCATCTTCAATAGATCGCGCAGCGAATTTTTTTGTCGATCCAATTGAAAGATCGACAATCCGGCGGCCGTCGCACCTTTCCAGTCGCGCTCCGGATCGTCGCCCACGTGCAACCCTTCTTCAGGTTCGATGCCGAGAAACTTCGCTGCGCGTCGGTAAATGAGCGGATCAGGTTTGTCCGCGCCGATTTCGCTGGAAATAAAGACGTGCGAAAAGAATTTCGAAACGGCGAACTGCTCCAGAATCATGCGTAGCCGTCCGTCAAAGTTCGAAATGACCGCAAGGCGGAATCGCAGCCGCAACTTTTCCAGAACATCGACAACCTCGGGATAAAGTTCCCACACGCCGGCTTCGGCGAAATGTTCGTAGGCAACCTCGAAAAAATTATCGCGATCAATTTCATCGAGACCTGGCGCGACCCGATCGAGCATAAGATCGACAAGTTCGCGCCACCAATCTTTATCGTCATTTTCGCGCGGCCCACCGATCGCAACGCGCGCCGGCATCTGCTTCCAGGCGGAGAAGAACGCACGATCGAACGCGGCCGGATCCAGTTTTAAGCCACATTCACTTGCGACCAGCGCATAATGATCGCCAACGCTCTTGGTCAGATAAAAGAGCGTGCCGACCGCGTCGAAGAAAATGGCTCTGGTCATTGAAGGCAAACGTTCAACGTTCAACGCTCAAGGTCGAACGGAATCGGTAGGGCGAGAATGGAGCGAGGCGGGAGCCCGCGACATCGACGGGAGGCCCAACGGGGTAGCGAGCGGGCGCGAGCGAATCACTTCGTCGAGCCGACGAACCGGTCGGGTGGACAAGCTCACCTCTTCGTTCGATTAATCCACATGCTGCCGGTGGAGCACAACGACCCAATCAACGCAAAGATTCTCGCCATATCGGAGGACAAGATTGAAGGCTTCGTGCGCGAGCCATTCGAGGAAATTGCGCGGCGCTCGGGTGTAGATGTCGATGTTGTGATGGCGCGGATCGCGGCCATGCTCCGCGCCGGCACGATTCGCCGTGTCCGGCAAACTTTGCTCGCGACCAATCTTGCCGATGGTGCGCTCGTGGCCTGGAAAGTTTCTTCGGACAAGATCGACAATGCGTTTGATTGGATGTTCGAGCGCGATCCATTTTCCGGTCACGTGGTGCTGCGCTCGACCGACGCGGTCACGGCCGGCTCGGATTACAAACTTTGGACGACGCTAAAGGTGCCGCATGGATTTTCGCTGCGGCAACATGCAGAGTTGCTCGCAAAAAAAATTGGCGCGGAACATTTTCGTATTATGCCGGCCAAAGGAATCTTCACGCTCGGTGTGGGCCATGTTCGCCGCAAAACGATTGAGCCGGGAAGCAAAGCAAACGAGCCGGCCAGGATGATTCCGGTGCAAATTGTCGATCTTAGCGAACCGGAGTGGGAAGTGTTGCTCGCGCTGAAGCGTGAACTCAGGGCGGACGAAATTCAAGCGACACCATGGGCGGCGCGCGCAAATGAAGCTGGCGTTTCGCCGGAAGAATTTTATCGCGTGGCCGAAGAATTGAACGCGCGAAAAATCATCGGGCGTTTCTCGACCTTCCTCGAACACGTCAAGCCATCTGCCGGCGGGGTGCGGGTCACGCGCTTTAACGCTTTGTTTCATTGGGCGGTGCCGCCTGACCGCGAGATCGAAGCCGGCGGTGAAGTCGGCCGGCATCACATTCTGACTCACTGCTATTGGCGCGAGGCCGGCCCCGAATTCAAAAACGTCAATATCATGGCTGTCGCGCATGGCACGGACAAGCAACTGCTGCTCGAGCACAAAGCGGCGCTAGATCGACATCTGCAAGGGAAAGGAATCCCGGTTTCGTACACAAACGTCTTTTGGGGCGGGCGGAGTGAGATCAAACCTTCCGAGATTTCGCCGGTCGTCTATCGCGAATGGCTGCGCGAGATGGGGGCATGATGCGCTTTTCTTGTAGCCGTCGCCCTGTGGGTGACGCAATGCACACATCGGTTGCAGGCCGTGCCTCGCGCTTCGCACGGCGAAGCGGCTACATTAGGCCTTGAAAGCGCTGATCGAGAAATTACGGAGCGGCGTTGACCTGAACAGCGCCGACATCGGTTACGCGGTCACCTTGCTGCTATCCGACAAAACCGATGATGAATTGAAAGCCGAGTTTCTTACTGGGCTGCACCGCAAGGGCGAAAGCGCGGAGGAGATCGTGGCCTTTGTTCATTTCCTCATGGAACGGGCTATCGATCCAACGATCGACGCCAAGGAGTTGGCTGGTCCGATGATCGATGTGTGCGGCACGGGCGGCGATGGTCTCAACTTTTTCAATGTCTCCACCACGATCATGTTTGTCCTGGCCGCCGGCGGCGCGGTTGTGATCAAGCATGGCAACCGCAGTGTCACGTCCACATGTGGAAGTGCCGATGTTCTGGAAGAATTGGGAGTGCCGATTCATCTCGCGCCGGAGGAGTTGCGAGAATGCGTCAAGCGACACGGTCTCGCATTCATTTTTGCGCGACAATATCATCCGGCCTTTCGTGCTCTCGCCGAGATGCGCAGGCGGCTGGCGTTGCAGAATACACGCACGGTTTTCAATTTGCTCGGTCCGCTTTTGAATCCGGCGCGACCATCACGGCAACTCGTCGGTGTTTTCGCGCCTCGCCTGACGACTGTGTTTGCGGATGTTCTGCGACAGCTGGGGCGTGCGCGCGCGTGGGTGGTCCACGGTCTCGGCGACGATGGCGCGGGCATGGACGACGTTTCAATAAGCGGAGCAACTACCATTGCCGAGCTTGTCGATGATAAGGTCATCTCGGCCGTTCTCGACGTGAATTGGCTCGGCATTGCGCGTGCGAGCGTTGCGGAACTCAGCGGAGAAAACGCGAAGGAGAATGCGGCAACACTCGAAGGCATACTTGCGGGAAAAACCACAGGACCAAAACGCGACATGGTCGTCGTCAACGCCGCGGCCGGATTTGTCGTGGCGGGACTGGCTCGCGATTTAAAAGACGGAATTGAACTGGCACGCGTCCAGCTCGACAGCGGCGGGGCGCTGGAAAAATTGCGCGCCTTGCAAAATTACGATTCGAAACTTTCGACGTAGGGGCGAGGTGGATCGACCGCTCCGCCGGGCGATGTTTAATCAATGCGGCTTCACCGCCTAGTTTTTAGCATCGAGCAGAGACTGCTCGATCCACCCTTCTATGAGCGAAAAATCTGGCGATAGGTCCGCTCGAGATTGCGCAAAAGTGCGATGGCAAATTGTTGCCGGTCAACTTGTCGATCTAGCACCATTGCCAGAGAAGCGGCGCGCGCGCGCAATTCTTCGGAAAAATCCTCCGGCCTGTGATTCATGTTGATCCCGAGCCCGCAGATTGCGACATGCGGCGCGCTTTGCTGCGCGCGCATTTCCACGAGCACGCCTGCGATCTTTTTTCCAGCGACGCAAATGTCGTTCGGCGGCTTGATCGTCACAGTGAGAGCAAATTCTTTGGCAATCGTCTGCGCGATGGCCTCGGCCGCCCAAGCGGTCAATCGTCCCGATTCACCGATGTCGATCTTCGGCCGCAACAAGATCGAGAACCAAAGTCCTTTATGGGCGGCGGACTCCCAGGGATTGCCGCGTTGGCCGCGCCCTGCGGTCTGACGTTCGGCGAATACGACCAGACCTTCCAGCGTGTCGAATGTCGCTCTTTGCAACACCGAATCGTTTGTTGAAACCGCTTCCTCAAGAACAACAATCTCGCGGCCAATTATGCACGCTCCCAGTGTTTCGCGCAGTTCGTCGGCGACCAACCGATCGGTCGCGTCCGATTTGTCGATCTTCGGCGTTCTCAAACGGCGCCCGGCGTCATTTCCAGCGAAAGATCGATGGCTCGCACGGAATGGGTGATCGCGCCGATCGAAATGTAATCGACGCCGGTGGCGGCGATTTGACGGATGTTTTTCAAGGTGACACCGCCGCTCGCTTCAAATTTTACTTTGTTTTTTCCCAGCGCCACCGCCTCGCGAATTTGCGCCGGCTTCATGTTGTCGAGCAGGATAAGATCGACATCGTCGAGCTTGAGCAATGTGCGGACTTGTTCGAGACGATCGGCCTCGACTTCAATGCGCACGTTCGGCCGCTGTTGGCGCAGTCTCCGCACCGCCTCGGCAAATGTAGTGAATCCCGAATGTGCGACGAGGTGATTATCCTTTACGAGCGCCATGTCGAACAAACCGAAGCGGTGATTCGTGCCGCCGCCGGCGACCACGGCGGCTTTCTCCAGCGCACGCAGCCCCGGTGTTGTTTTTCGAGTATCGAGGATCTTGACGTGATCGTTTCCCGCCGCATCGACGAATTTTCGCGTCAGCGTTGCAATTCCGCAGAGACGTTGCAAAAAATTCAGTGCGACCCGCTCTGCTTTCAGGATCGAGCAAGCCAGTCCGTCAATGTCGATGATCAAATCGCCGGGATTGGCTTCGGAGCCATCGGCAGAAACGATCCGAACCTGTGTGGCGGGATCGATCCTGCGAAAAACTTCGGCTGCTGTTTCGGTGCCGGCCATGATTGCTTTTTCACGCGCAATGATTCGCGCTGAGGCGCGCAAATCTGCCGGCACGAAAAACTCCGTCGTGATGTCGCCTTTCCCAACGTCCTCTTGAATCGCAATGGCGATTGGATCGAACGGAGTCGGTTTCATGAAAGTGAAGCGAGGTTGGGCGCCTGATAAACGCATTTCCCGCGAACATAAGTCTCGAGGTTCGCGTGCGGACCGCCACGATAGACGCAGAGCGCCAGTACGTCTTCGGTGGACAATTCACCCAGTGCGTAGCGATCCCTGGGATAGGGAACAAGCGCGGCAAGATCGACAACAGTAAGGTCCGCTTCCTTACCGACATCGAGTGTTCCGATCA
>CATPAW010000049.1 GCA_955652255.1 uncultured Chthoniobacterales bacterium
ATCGGTTACTCGCGAATTTATTTGGGCGCGCATTGGCCAAGCGACGTGATCGCGACGCTGTTCCTGGCCGCGGGCGAAACGTTCCTCATTCTCGCGGCGCTCGAAGTAGTTTGGAGACGGGGAGCGCAAAAATGGGCGCCGCGAGTTTACGAACGGCATCCAAGTTTGATTGTCGAGCCAGCGCGATGAGGACGACGCGCGCGGTCTGGCTGTTCATTTTTGCGCTGACGCTGATTCGATTATCGATGTTGGCGGCGACCGATCTCGAATTCGACGAGGCGCATTACTGGATGTGGTCGGAACGGCTGGCGCCGGCTTATTTTAGCGAAGGGCCGGGGATCGCCTTCGTGATGCGCGCGAGCACCGCGATTTTCGGCGCCAATGGGTTCGGTGTGCGATTGTTCAGTCCGATCCTCGGGGCGGGAACGAGTCTGCTCTTGTTTTATTTCGCACGGCGATTGTTCAGCGCCGACGCCGCGATCTGGGCCGTGCTCGCGTTGAATGTTACTCCAATCTTCAACATCGGCGCGTTCCTTATGACGATCGATCCCTTGTCGATCTTTTTCTGGCTGGCGGCAATGTTCACTTTCTGGCTCGCGCTCGAGCAAAGTCCGCGGTTTTCGTGGCATTGGCCGCTGACGGGGTTGCTGATTGGGCTTGCATTTCTTTGCAAATATAAGAACGCGCTCGAGCTCGTTTCAATCGTTCTCGTCCTGGCGCTCGTTCCCCGGCTGCGGCGTGAATTTGCGCGGCCCCGCCTCTACTTACTGCTCGGTGCTTTTGCTCTTTGCACAATCCCGCCGATTCTCTGGAACGCGCAGCACGCCTGGATCACGCTGACGCACTTGCGCTCACGCGGCGGTCTCGAGCATGCCTTCGGTTTTCATCCGCTCGAGCTCCTCGCATTTTTTGGAGAACATTTTCTTTCCTACTCGCCGCTGCTGTTTCTCGCCCTGGCCTGGGGGGTGATCGGCAGCTGGCGGCGCCTGAACCAGCAATTCAAGGTGCTCTTTCTTTTTTGGTTCGGCTTACCGGTGTTTATTTTTTATTTTCTGCTTTCCTTGAACAAGGCGGCCGCGCCGAACTGGGACGCGCTGTCGATCCTGGGTTTCGGCCTACTCGCAGTTTATTTCTGGCGGGACCGCGTCGAAGCGAGTCCGGCCCTGCGGTTTGGCACGGGTGCAACGTTGTTACTCGGACTTTTAATGAGTATCGTCGCGCTCGACACCGATCTCATTCGCAGCGCGGGATTGCAGCTGTGGCGAAATGATTCGAGCGATCGCATGCGCGGCTGGAAATCCGCCACGCGCGCGGTCGAAAAAATTCGCGGTGACCTCGAAGCAAAATCCGGGAAGAAACTGTTTCTTATTGCCGATGCCCGCGATCGCGCGTCGGAGATTTCCTTTTATTTGCGCGACAAACGACCGGAAGGCCCGGGTCATCCGCCCGTTTACATCGTCGAGTCGCAGGACATGGTGAACCAATTTTCGTTTTGGCCGCGCTACGACCAGTTTGTCGAAGCAGGGCCCGGCGTCCCGCGGCCAGAGGGCGAGACTTACACGGAGGAGAATGGGATCAATCCATTCCTCGGGCGCAGCGCGCTTTTTATCTCGGATGGAGAAAGGGACCGCGCGCCGCACAATATCCGGATCGGCTTTCAATCGACGGAACTTGTTGGCACGATTCAAGTACGGCGTTACGGCAATTTGCTGCGCACATGGCAGGTTTTCCTCTGCCGGAATTATCGTACGCTGCCCCTGTAACGAAGATGACAGACTCGCTCGCAGTCTCGGTGATCGTGCCGCTCTTTAATGAAGAAGAGAACATGTCGATCTTGCAGTCCGAGTTGCGTGCGGCGCTCGCGGGAGTCGATCATGAAATTATTTTCGTTGACGATGGATCAATCGATCGCACGGCCGAGCGAGTTGAAAAGGCCCCGAACGTTCGCGTAATTCGGTTTGCAAAAAATGGCGGCCAAAGCGCCGCGATCTATGCCGGGCTCCAGGCCGCGAACGGCGCGGTCGCTGTTCTGATCGATGGCGATCTGCAAAATGATCCGGTCGATATTCCGAGACTGCTCGCGGAAATTTTCCGCGGCGCCGACCTCGTCTGCGGTTATCGCGCACGGCGCAAAGACACTCTCGTGAAACGCCTGACCAGCCGGATCGCTAATGCCGTTCGAAGCCGTTTTACGAAAGACGGTGTGCGCGACACCGGGTGCACGCTGAAAGCGATGCGGCGCGAATGTGTCAGCGCGCTCGTGCCGTTCAAAGGCATGCACCGCTTTATTCCCGCGCTCATCAAGGCGGCGGGCTATCGCCTTGTCGAGATCCCAGTCGCGCACCGCCCCCGTCGCTTCGGTCAAAGCAAGTATGGCCTGGGCAACCGCGCCCTTCGCGCCACCATCGACATGTTCGGCGTGCGCTGGCTGCTCTCGCGGCGATTGAATTACAAAATCCGCGAATCGTAACGACGCCGGCTCGAGCGGAAAAGGCGCTTGTCAACCTAACCGCTCCCGCTAAGCTTGCCGTCCCGTACGGGCAACCTCATGTCCCTGGCAAGTTTATTAACCGCCGAGCAAATTATTCCCGAGATGAAAGCGACCGAGCGTTGGCCGGCGATCGTGGAATTGATCGATCTGCTCGTGGGGTTGGGCAAAATCAAGACCGCCGATCGCGACAGCATTCTGGCCTCGCTCAAGCAGCGCGAGGAAACGATGAGCACCGGCATCGGGTTTGGAATTGCGATTCCGCATTGCTCGTCCGATCGGCTGGAGGAAGTCGTCGCGGCGTTTGGAAGATCGACCAGCGGCATCGAATTCGACGCGCTTGATAATGCGCCGGTCAAATTTGTCGTCCTTTTTATCGTGCCGAAAGACCAATTTCAGACCCATCTGCGCACGCTCGCGTCGATCGCGAAGTTTTTGAACGATCGCGCCGTCCGCGAGAGTCTGGCCGCGGCTAAATCGAACGAAGAAATTTTGTCGATCTTTCTCGACCGCTCGCAAAAACTGTAGCCGTGCCTTTCTGAGCGACGCGGTGCGCGCGAGATAATCACGACAGCGCCGCGTTTCGCAGAGCGAAACGACTACAGCAGAGTGCCTCGCTTCACACCACGAAGCGGCTACAATCTCAGCGGCTTAAGAAACAATGGAAATGTTCCAATCACTTCTCGAGAAGAAACTTTCTGAGGCACTCGCGAAAGCAGGCTTTCCCGGCATGGGTGACTTAACCCCGGCAACGGACGCGCGTTTCGGTGATTATCAAACCAATGCCGCGCTCGTCTTGGCCAAGCAGCGCGGTGAGAATCCGAAAACTGTTGCCGACAAAATCCTCGCACAGATCGACGTCGGCGAGTGGTGCGAAACGCCCACCGTGGCCGGCGCCGGCTTTATCAATTTCAAATTGCGCGCTGATGCAATCGCGAAAAAAGCTTTCGAACTTTGCCATGGCGAACGGCTTGGCGTCGCCAGGACAAGATCGACAAGGCGAATCGTGATCGATTTCGGATCGCCCAACGTGGCGAAGCCAATGCACGTCGGGCACATCCGTAGCACTGTGCTCGGCGATGCCTTGGCGCGGATAGCGCAATTTCTCGGTCACGAAGTTATCCGCGACAATCACATCGGCGATTGGGGCACGCAGTTCGGGATGGTGATTTACGGCTGGAAAAATTTACTGGATCGACAATCGCTCGAGCGCGATCCGATTGCCGAGTTGGTCCGCATTTACAAAGAGGCCAACGAAAAGTCGACAATCGATCCGGCCGTGCGCGAGGCCTGCCGGCAGGAACTGGTCAAGCTGCAATCGGCCGATCCGGAGAATTTGTCGATTTGGAAACAATGCGTCGACTTGTCGATGCAGGACTTTGAGAGTGCTTATGCGCTGCTCGACATTCATTACGACATCCAGCGCGGGGAAAGTTTTTATAACGATCGGCTGGCTGAAGTGGTCGATCGATTGCTCAAGTCTGGTCTCGCGGAAATAAGCGAAGGCGCGGTGTGCGTTTTCTTCCGTGATATTCCCGAGCTGGCGGACAAGCCCTGTATCATTCGCAAGCGCGACGGCGGCTTCAATTACGCCACCACCGACGTCGCGACGGTTGACTATCGCATCAACGATTTGAAAGCCGACACGATCTGGATTGTGACGGGTGCGCCGCAGATTTTGCATTTTCGGCAGATTTTTGAAATCGCGCGTCGCGAAGGTTACAAAGCCGATTTTCGCCATATCACGCATGGCAGTATCCTAGGCGACGACCGCAAGCTGATGAAAACGCGTTCGGGCGAGAATGTGTCGTTGCGCGAGCTTCTCGGTGAGGCGTGCAAACGCGCTCGCGCGATTGTCGATGAAAAAAATCCGGACTTGAGTGACGCGGAGAAGATCGACATCGCGCACAAAATTGGAATCGGCGCCGTCAAGTACAGTGATCTCTCGCAGTACCGGATGACGGATTACGTTTTTTCGTGGGACCGAATGTTGTCGTTGCAGGGAAACACCGCGCCGTATTTACAAAATGCCTGCGTTAGGATTCGCTCGATTTTCCGCAAAGCGGATGTAGCCGCCCCGCTCAGTCGGGGCGAGACACGGCGACAGGGCGCGGTGGCTACAGAGATCGGGGAGTTAGTTCTGGCAGATCCTTCCGAAATCAATCTCGCGAAACGTCTCTGCCAATTTGGGGAAGTCGTCCCGCAAGTCCTGAACGATTTTCGCCCGAATATTCTGGCGAATTACTTATTCGAGCTGGCCAACAGCTTCCATGCCTTTTACGAAGCGTGCCCGGTTTTGAAATCGGAAGAGCCAGCGCGCAGCTCACGGCTGGCGTTGTGCGATCTGGCCGGGCGAATTTTGGAGCGCGGTCTCGATCTTCTCGGAATCAAAGCACCCGAGAAGATGTGACATGCTTCAGCATGTCATCCTGAGCGGAGCGGAGGATCTCACAATTTTTTCCTGCGCATCCCTTCCAACAAAGAATAGTAAGAGATGTCTCGATCTGTTCGACTAACGCTCAGGACAGGCTTTTGCTCGACATGACAAAGCAACATCCGCGCATTCCCAGTTGCACTTACCGGTTGCAATTTAACCGGCAGTTTACTTTTGCGCAGGCACGCGAACTCGTCCCCTATTTGCACGGGCTTGGCGTGAGCGACGCTTATTCGTCGCCATATTTTCAGGCGCGGGCGGATAGTCTGCACGGCTACGAAATTAGCGATCATAATAAACTCAACGCGGCGATCGGTTCGCGTGAGGAGTACGATGCGTGGATTGCCGAGCTGCACGCGCATGGAATGGGACAGCTGGTCGATTTCGTGCCAAACCACATGGGCATCGCCGAGCCGCTCAATCAATGGTGGATGGATGTGCTCGAAAATGGGCCCAGCTCGATGTACGCGCCGTACTTCGACATCGAATGGCATCCGCTCAAGTCGGACCTGCGCGGCAAAGTTCTGCTGCCGATTTTGAGTGATCAATACGGACGCGTGCTCGAGCGGGGCGAGCTCCAAGTCCGCTTCGAAGAGGGCGCTTTTTATCTTTCCTACTACGATCGCAGACTGCCGATCGCGCCCGGCACTTATCGACACATTTTGGAGATCGCGCTGCAAAATCTGGCGAAACATCAGGACGAAGATTTCTACAATGAATTTCAAAGCATCCTGACCGCGCTCGAATATCTGCCGAAACGCACCGAGACCAATCCGCAGCGCATCGCGGAGCGCGTTCGCGAGAAGGAAATCGTCAAGCGTCGGCTGGAACGTCGTTGTGAGGAGGCGCCGCAAGTCCAGCAGGCGATCGAAAAAGCGCTGCGGCAAATCAACGGGAAACCGGGCGACGCGCGCAGCTTCGACGCGCTTGATGAGTTGCTCAACGCGCAATCCTACCGGCTGGCGTTCTGGCGGGTGGCGGCGGAAGAAATCAATTATCGCCGGTTTTTCGATGTCAACGATCTGGCGGCGATCCGGATGGAGTTGCCGGAGGTCTTTGAAGCGACGCACCAGTTGCTTGTCGATCTTGTCCGCGCCGGCGCCGTCACCGGATTACGCATCGATCATCCGGACGGTCTTTATTTGCCGCAGGAATATTTCGAAAAGCTGCAGCGGCGTTGCGCGGAATCCCTTGGGATCGCGGTGCCCCAGGATGGCCGCGCCATCTACATGGTCCTGGAGAAAATTCTTACCGGCAGCGAGACGCTCCCAAAAGATTGGCCGGTGCACGGCACGACCGGCTACGATTTCGCGAACCAGATGACTCAGTTGCTGGTCGATTCGTCAGCCGAAACTGCGATCACGAAGACATTCCACCGCTTTGTCGGTCACTCTCTGCATTTCGGCCATCTGGCCTATGCGAAGAAGCTGCTCGTGATGCGATTGGCGCTGGCCAACGATGTCGATGTTCTCGGCAACATGGTCGACCGGCTGTCGGAGCAAAATCGCTGGTATCGCGATTTCACGCTCGAAGCGCTCGCGCGCGCCGTGCGCGAGACGATCGCCTGCTTTCCTGTTTATCGAACTTATCTCGCCCCGGGCCGGCCAGTGAGCGATGAGGATCGACAAGTCATCGAGCGGGCAGTCGCCGCCGCCAAGCGCCGCAATCCCGTGATCGAAGAATCGGTCTTCAATTTTGTGCGCGATATATTGCTCTTCCGTTTTCCTGAAAATCTCGATGAGGACGCGCGCGCCGCGCACACGCATTTCGTCCTCAAGTTTCAGCAGGCCACGGGGGCGATCATGGCCAAAGGAGTCGAGGACACTGCGTTTTACATTTACAACCGGCTGGCGGCGTTAAACGAAGTCGGCGGTGAACCGCAGCAATTTGGGTCAAGCGTAGATGCATTTCACGAATGCAATCTGAATCGGCAGCGCGATTGGCCGGCGACACTGCTGGCGACTTCCACCCATGACACCAAGCGCAGCGAAGATGTGCGTGCGAGAATGATCGCCATTTCGGAAATGCCGGAGCTTTGGCGGCGGTCGTTGCCGCGCTGGCGCGTCGCCAACCGCCGTTGGAAACGCAGCGTCAACGATGTGGAAGCGCCGGACGCGAATGAGGAATATTTGTTGTATCAAACTTTGGTTGGGACCTGGCCAATCCAACCGTCGGGCGAACCGGAAGAGAACTCGACGCCGGAGTACATCGAGCGCATTCAGACTTACATGGCGAAAGCGCTGAACGAAGCGAAGATCAATACAAGCTGGATTCAGCCAAATGAAGAATGGCTCGCCGCGATGCGCGATTTTATCGCGAAGATTCTGGAAACGTCGCTCAAGGCTAAATTTCTCCCCAGTCTTCTTCCTGTGGCTAAAGAGGTTGCGCGACTCGGCGCGATCAACTCGCTCACCCAAACGCTGCTCAAACTGACTTCACCCGGCGTGCCCGACATTTATCAGGGCAATGAAATCTGGGATTTTTCTCTGGTCGATCCCGACAATCGGCGTCCCGTCGATTACAAACGTCGCCGCGAAATGCTCGAGGCGCTCACGAAAGCAAATCCGAGAGAGATTTTAGAAAATTGGCCGGACGGCCGGATCAAGATGTTTTTGACGCAGCGAGCGCTGCAATCTCGCCGCGAGCATGTCGATCTTTTCCGGTGCGGAAGTTATTTGCCGTTGGGGGCGAGCGGAACGTTTGCCGAGTGCTGCATCAATTTCGCGCGAGAATTAAATGGCCAATGGATCGTCGTGATTGCGCCGCGGCTTTCGTCACGGATTGGTTTTCCGCCGGTCGGAGAAAAATGGAAAGATACGCTTGTCGATCTTCCGGAAGCGCTCGTGCTAGATAATGCGCGCGAAATTTTCACAGGCCGCGAGTTCCATCACGAAGGTCGGCGAATTTCGGCAGCTGACGCGATGTCGATTTTGCCATTCGCGGTGATCGCGAATATTTAATTGGAGGGACACGCGCCGTCGTGTCCCAAATATTTGGACGCCGACAGCGCGGAGCCCTTCCATCACCGATGTTACACGCCGCGGACAAATTCGTCGACAACATCGACAATCCAATGTGAGAAGTTGCCGATGTTCGTGGCCAGATCGGCGCCGAAGCTCGCGAACGTGATGTGCGATGAAGCGAGCACGAGCATCGCGCTGAGCAGCATCAGGTTCATCAGATAAATCACGACGAGCGAGAAGAAGGTGCCCTGATCGCGCAAATCGGTTTGGCTCTTTGGGACCATCCAGCAGGTGAATGTGAAATGGAACGCCCAGGTGATGCCGATCACGGCGTAAAGCAATCGGCCGTAGGGCTGCACGTTGAAAAATAAACTGGAAATTCCGTAAGCCGCGATCGCGAGAATGCTGTAGAGCGGAAAAAAATACGGCGCGAGCGCGATCCAGAAATTCGTGCGGTTGGTCACGATGTGGCCGCCGTCGCGTCCCACGCGAAACCGGCTGACGCGTCCGCCCATCAGCCAAACCCACAGCGCATGGGTCAGTTCATGTCCAAAAATGTAAAGAACGATCGGACGCGGCAAACCGAAGAATGCGATCAGCCAAAGCAGCGCGCCGAGCGAAAAGAACCAGAATTCTTCACCGGCCCAAAGTCGTTGCGCGACGGTCGCGCGCGCGAACGCCGTGAAAAATGTTTGGGTGAAAATCGCACAGAGAGGCAGAAGAAAAATCGCGACGATAAACTTCAACCATTTTGTCGGCACGGTTAGCGGATTGTAAGCGGGACGCGATCGTGCGCCCGGTACAACGTAAGGCAAAACTTTGATGCGACGGACCGATTTGCGTCCGCGATGTTTGGTCGATCTTCGATTCGTCGTCGCCAAAATCTTATCCGCAGATTTAGGCAGATTCTTCGCTGTCATTCCGAGCGAAGTCGAGGAATCTCTTGCTGTTGGATCCGTCGGCTCGACGGAGTGATTCGTTCGCTCCCGCTCGCTCACCTTTCAGGCTCCCCGTCCATGTCGCGGCCTCACGGCACGCTCCATTCTTGCCTACCGCTTAGGCCCGGCCCATGTAGGCGCCGGTGCGGGTGTCGATCTTGATCGTTTCGCCTTCTTTGATGAAGAGCGGAACGTTGATCGTTTTTCCTGTTTCGAGCACGGCTGGTTTTGTCACGTTGCTCGCGGTATCGCCGCGCACGCCTTCCGCTGACTCGACAATTTTAAGATTCACGGACGCAGGCAATTCAACCTGCACGGGCTTGCCTTCAGCCTGGAGAACCTGAACCGAAAGATTTTCGACGAGATAATCTTTGGCATCGCCAAGCAGACTTTCCTGCAAAGTGATCGTCTCGTAGGTCTCCGGATCCATGAAATAAAATCCGTTGCGGTCTTTGTAACTGAACTCGAGTTGCTTTCGGTCGATCTCGACCAATTCCACTTTGTCAGTCGAGCCAAAGCGAACATCGGCGCTCTTGCCGGTGTTGATGTAACGGATGATTGCCTGGACGAAGGCGCGCAAATTTCCCGGCGTACGGTGATGCACTTCGAGCACGATGGCGGTGTTGCCATTGTACTTAATCGCCATTCCTTTGCGGAGATCGTTGGCTGCGGCCATGTGAGAGAAAGGTGAAAGTAGAAGTTAGAAAGTAGAAATAAAAAGTGAGCGGCGACGTTTGCACGCCTCGGTCATCAAAGCAACTTGAGCCGCGTCAGATCCTGCGAATCGACAATGCCAACAGGCACTTTGTTGTCATCGACCACGACGAGGTCGTCGATCCGATGGCGCTCGAGCAGATTCAGAACTTCGACCGCCAACTTGTCTTTGTGCACGGTCACGGGATTGAGCGTCATCAAATCGGCCACGAGGCGTTCGCCGACTTTCGAGTCCGACTGAAAATTTCTCGCGAAATCGCCGTGCGTAAAAATGCCGAGTAATTGTCGATCTTCGCCTGCCACAACGGCGGCGCCGGCGCGGACGCTGGTCATTGCCTTCAACACTTCGCGAATCGGGGTATCGGGCGAGACGAGCGCCATCGATTCCCGCGGCCGCATGATTTGATGGACGCGCACGAGAAGGCTGCGCCCGATCATGCCTCCGGGATGAAATTTTGCGAAATCCTCCTTATTAAATCCGCGCGCCTCGAGCAGCACCATGGCCAGCGCGTCACCCAGCGCGAGCATGACCGTCGTGCTCGAGGTCGGCGCGAGATTGAGCGGACACGCTTCCTGTTCGATGTTCACGTCGAGAAAAACATGCGCGTTTTTCGCAAGGGTCGATTTTGGATCGCCGCAAACCGCGATGATTTTTACCTGAAAACGCGCGATTGCCGGCAGGATGCGCAAAAGTTCCTCGGTCTCGCCGCTTCCGCTCAAGGCGAGGACGACATCGCCGTCGGCCACCATCCCGAGATCGCCGTGCAACGCGTTTAACGAATCGAGCACGACAGCGGGTGAGCCGGTGCTGGTAAGCGTGGATGCGATCTTGCTGCCGATGTGTCCCGATTTTCCCACACCGACGACCACAACTTTACCTCGCGCATCGACCGCCGCTTTGATTAACTGGACGGCGTGAGAGAAATTTTCACTCAAGCGATTGCGCAGCCGCTGGAGCTCGAAGATCTCGATTTCCAGGACACGTGCGGCCTTTTCAAGGTAGTCCATCGAATCATATATAGTGAGCCGAGGCGTTGTAACCGGCAAGAACTTGCGCGCCCCGACAGGAAGGGAAACAGAATATGAAAACTTATCTGGCCTTTGGTTTATTAATTATGACGGCGGTCGCTGCCATGGCGGCGCCCCAAACTTTGACCGCGCCGATTAGGACTAGGGCGGTAAGGAAACCGGCCCCGCCTCCGCCGATCTACCGGGAAAACGTCCAGGGCGTCGTCCCTCGTGCCGTCCGCGGGGGCAATCCGCTCCAGATGCTCAACCCGCGAGCGCCCGCCAAATACGGGACCTGGGTCGAGAGCACATCGTTCGACCCGGATATTCCGGGAAAGTGGAAGGGTATTAAGCTTTTCGAAATCTTTTTCTAAAAAGATTTGAAGTTCGACGTTGGGAGTTGAGCGTTCGGCGTTGAATTCTAATGCTGATTCGCGCCCGGTCGTTGCCTGTTATTGCGCGACGTTTCTCAAGCCGGAGATGCTGCACATCTACCGGCAAATCACCGCCCTCCAGCTGGTGCGGCCATTCGTCATCACGCAGAAGCGTGAGAACGCCGCCCAGTTTCCATTCGATAAGATCGACATCGTTGCGAAAGCGCCGACCCATTTTCTGCGGAGGTTTTGGTTTCGGCAACTGCACGATAAGCCGTGGCAAATCTCGGCGAGCGAACGGCGCGCGTTGATCGCGACTCTCGAGCGTGCCAACGCACATCTTCTGCACATTTTTTTCGTCCTATTCGGCGCGCTTCTTTTTCCGCTGATTCGCGCC